>CAXABH010000477.1:0-1523 GCA_963966925.1 uncultured Rhodobacterales bacterium | reverse complement strand
GTTGTGGACCTATTCCAGCTTAGGTGTTCCGGGCTACGATGATTTGCCCCGCGCTGAACGCTTTGCGCGGGCCGCAGAAATGCTGGAAAATCGTGCCACCCAAGACGACGTTTGGAACAGATTGCCAGCCGAGGTTTTGAACGACGCCGAAGGACAATACGCCGATTTGGTAAAAAAATTGCGTGAAACCGTAGAAAAGCGCCCTGATGATATCGAAGGACACCGCATATTGGTGGGCGTTGAAACGGGATTGGAAAATTACCGCGCGGCTTTGCGGGCGCAGCAACGCATTTTGGAAATCCAAGGCGGCCAAGCGCAGGCCCAAGATTTCTTTGAATATGGTCAGTTAATGATCTTTGCCTCTGGCATGTATGTTTCGCCCGAGGCTGAGACTGCATTGCGCGCAGCCTTGGCCCGTGATCCCGCGAATGAAGGTGCGCTATATTACATGGGGCTGATGATGATGCAAAACGATCGCGCGGATGTGGCCTTTAGCACGTGGCGGCGTTTGTTGAACGAAGGCGACCCAGAGGCACCATGGCAACAATTCATCCGCCAAGATATCGAAGAAGTCGCAGCGATGGCGGGTGCGGTGAATTTTGAACTACCCGCTCCGCGTTTGAAAGGACCAAGCGCCCAAGACATCGAAGCCGCATCTGAAATGTCGGCCGAAGATCGAGAGGAATTCATCCGCTCGATGGTTGCGCAATTGTCAGATCGTCTAGCAACCCAAGGCGGCAGTGCCGCAGAATGGGCCCGCCTGATTTCATCTTATGGTATTTTGGGCGAAGTCGAAAATGCAAAAACCATCTGGACCGAAGCCCAAGCCGTTTTTGGCAGCGATCAGGCCGCGATGGATCAATTGCGAAATGCCGCCAAAAGCGCAGGGGCGATCGAGTGATAACCGACGACATAACCGAATTTTCGCAGGCACTGCCCCCCCTTTCCCCCCTGATCGGATTGGATTTGGGCACCAAAACCATCGGGATCGCAGTCAGTGACACGTTCCTGTCAGTTGCCACCCCATTAGAGACGATCAAGCGTAAAAAGTTTTCGATTGATGCAGAGGCGGTGATTGCGCTTATTCAGGCGCGCGGGATCGCGGGAATGGTTCTGGGTCTGCCACGCAATATGGATGGCAGCGAAGGACCCAGATGTCAGGCAACACGCGCCTTCGCCCGCAATTTTGAACGCCTACATCACATGCCAATCGCCTTCTGGGATGAACGGTTGTCCACGGTTGCCGCGGAAAAGGCCCTGCTTGAGGCGGATACGACACGAAAACGTCGCTCTGAAGTTATTGATCATGTGGCCGCGTCGTATATCCTTCAGGGGACGCTAGATCGTATTCAGCACATAAATCGAGCAGACACATAAGATGAACACACCGCTTTGGAAACGTGATGAAATTGAATCACCCTGTGTGCAGATTTGTGTTGTGCATCCTGAAACGCGCATTTGCACAGGCTGTTATCGCACCATTGATGAAATCACCGATTGGTCACGCATGACATCCGAGGAGA
>CAXABH010000476.1:0-1549 GCA_963966925.1 uncultured Rhodobacterales bacterium | reverse complement strand
CTGGCAATGCACCTTGAAATCCATCAATCGGTTGTCCCTGATAAAATGCATATACCGTTGGAATCGATTGAACCCGCATTTGGCCTGCGATCATTTGATTTTCATCAACGTTGATCTTGGCCATTTTAACGGCGCCATTTGCCTCTTTTACTGCAGCTTCCAGCGCGGGTCCAAGCGTTTTGCATGGCCCACACCATGGCGCCCAAAAATCAACGATCACTGGGATTGTTTGACTTGCGTCTACGACAGCTTCCATAAAGTTCGCTTCGCTTACATCCTGGATCAAATCATCTGCTGGGGGCGTTGAGTTTCCTAATTCTAACATCGGCATAGCCTCGTAATTACGTGTTATCCCCTATATGGAGGTTTAATTCAGAAAATCAAAGGTCAAAACTGGCAAAAACTGGGGCGTGGTCGCTGGGTTGTTCCCAACCGCGCACATGGCGCAAAATCCGACTGGAATGCGCCGCATCTGAAATATCTGGTGTTGCCCAAATATGATCCAGGCGACGACCTTTGTCCGCCGCATCCCAATCTTTTGCACGATAAGACCACCATGAATATAACAATCCATCTGCAATATCCTGTCTGGTCACATCAACCCAATTGCCTGCCTTTTGAACCTCGGCCAAATGATCAACTTCGATTGGTGTGTGACTGACCACCTTCAACATTTTTTTATGATCCCAAACATCATCCTCGCGCGGTGCGATATTTAAATCCCCAACCAGGATCGATTTGCGCGGGGTGTCTGCGGAAAAATGATCCCGCATATCTGTGAGATAGTCGAGTTTTTGACCAAACTTTACATTTTTTTCTCGGTTGGGCTCATCCCCTCCTGCAGGGACATAAAAATTATGAATCGTGACACCATTTTCTAACTGCCCTGCGATGTGGCGTGCGTGATCCAGACCTGCAAATTCATAACGCCCAACCTCATTAATTGGGGTTTTGGAAAATATCGCGACTCCGTTGTATCCTTTTTGGCCATTTGCAACAAAATGTGGATAACCCAATTCCGCAAATTCATTCGTCGGCATTTTATCCACTGGGGATTTGCATTCTTGCAAACACAGAACATCTGGCCCCTCTTCTCGCATCAGGTTCATAACCAAGTTTTTACGTAATCGAACCGAATTGATGTTCCATGTGGCAAGGGTAAATGTCACGCCGCGCTCCTATTAGCAGTTGAAACACAGACATATGATAAACGCGGCGTTAAATGCAATCAGCTGTTGTAAGAGACCACTTCAATCTCAAGCCCCGTGTCATCATAAAAATAAAATCTGCGCCCGGGTTCATAATCTGCATGGATATGTGGTTCAAAACCAACTGACTTTACGCGCCTTTCGATTTCGTCCAAATCATCCACAACAATTCCGATATGATTGACATGTCCTGACATTGAATAACACCGCTGATAGGGGGTGATTTTTAGTCCTGGTTTGTAGATTGCAAAATAGGAATCAGCATTACCGATGTGGATAGTGTATCCATTATCTACTGTCTCTCCCTGCCAAAGAATCTGCAAATCAAAGACTTTTTCCAT
>CAXABH010000475.1:0-1553 GCA_963966925.1 uncultured Rhodobacterales bacterium | reverse complement strand
AATTTGCTGATTGATAATCACCTGGTCGATATCATGACCACGCATGGCAGTGCGCACATCTTCCTCGATTACGCGGGTCGCGGGGCATCCCGAATACGTCGGGCTGAGCGTAATGCGCAGTCTCTCACCCTGATAGGCCACATCGCGCACGATCCCCAAATCCACCAAAGAGATAACAGGGATTTCGGGATCCGGCACTTGATCTAACCACTGCCAAACTGTGTCGATATCTGGGGTTTTTACCACGTTGCCCCCGGATAGGCACGCTGTAGCCACTGCATCTGGGTCAGCAGATGACCCAAGTGTTCACTGTGACGTTTGCCCGATCGACCGCCAGAGTGTGCAAATGTCGTTTCAGGAATGACCAAGGTTGCCTCGGCTAAAATTGCCTGCGTACGGGCGTCAAACCCTGGGCGCAAATCGGATGGCAGGGGGGCGATACCTGCGTCGTGTAATGCATAATCGCCAGCGTCCGTTTCAAACAATTCACCTGCAAAAGCCCATTGATCATCCAACGCCGCCTGCATGCGCGCGCGGCTTTCTTCGCTGCCATCACCCAATGCAATCACTGTGGTTGCCGAGCGTTCCACGTGATATTCCACCTCTTTCAACGATTTGGCAGCAATCGCGGCAATCCGTTCATCTGTACTGTTCACCAATTGGTTCAATAATTCCACATGATAGGCATCAAACAAAAACTGCCGCATCATTGTTTGGCCGAAATCGCCATTTGGACGTTCAACCAAGATTGCATTTCGAAAATCCCACGCATCGCGCAGCATCGCCAAATCATCCGCACTGCGCCCTGTGCCTTCGACCTCAGCTGCCAGACCAAGCCACATCTGCGTCTGCCCCAACAGGTCCAGCGCAATGTTGGCCAATGCAATATCTTCTTCGATAATGGGTGCATGCCCACACCATTCGCTGATGCGATGCGATAGAATTAGGGTATTGTCCCCCTGCCGCAGCAGGAATTCACATAGATGGTCGCCCATTACATGGCCCCTACATCATCGGGGATATCAAAAAATGTTGGATGACGATAAACTTTGGATTGTGAGGGTTCGTACATTGGCCCTTTATCCGAGGGGGAAGACGCCGTAATTTTTTCGGCCTCAATCACCCAAATACTGACACCCTCGTTTCGGCGGGTATAGACGTCACGCGCATTTTTAATCGCCATTTCCGCATCTGGTGCGTGCAGCGACCCAACATGACGATGTGACATGCCGTGTTGACCACGGATGAATATTTCCCATAGGGGCCATTCGGTACGGTTAGCTGTATCTTGATCACTCATTCTGCGGCCACCTTTGATGATGCAGCGCGGGCTGCTTTTTTGCGGGCGTGCGCCATCATGCCCTCACGCACCCATTGACCATCGTCCCATGCTTTGTTGCGGGCCTCTAGGCGTTCTTTGTTGCAAGGCCCATTGCCATTTAGGACCTCAAAAAATTCACGCCAATCAGGCTCGGAAAATTCATAGTGACCTGTTTCTGAATTAAGGCGCAGATTTTTATCTGGAACAGTCAGGCCCAAATATTCCGCTTCTG
>CAXABH010000474.1:0-1555 GCA_963966925.1 uncultured Rhodobacterales bacterium | reverse complement strand
AGACGTGGTGAGAGGACGGCACCACCATGCGCTATAAAAAACACGGGGCAATGGTGTTGGGTGCAATAAGTTCAATCGCCGCTAAAATATCAACAAAACGCACTTTTGTGATGGTCCGCATTTGGGGCTTATAAGCTGGCAGGTTGGTGCATTCTAAAATCACAGTCTGGGTCGAGGGTGTTAAGGCCGCCTTAAAATCATCCATCACATTTGCTGTCATATCCCCTAGGTCAAAGTTGCCAGAAATATCGCCTTCGATCCGCATGCGTAGCGGGTTTTCAGGACGCAGGCCAACAATGCGAAAATCTGATGCACGATATGGGGGTGGAAAATGAACATCGCATAAACGATCTGAATCAAACGTTAGGATACTACTGAACTCTGCACCCAGCTTGATATCAAAGTCAGAAAGCGCATTCAAAACCGAAGCAATCACAGGTTTGGTTGTCGCCTGTTGCAGCTGTTTTTGAAACGGCGCAAGAAACCCACACGACGTAACAATAATGTCACCCGTTGCGCCCTCTAACGCATTTAAAAAAGGTTTAAGATCAATCAAGTGCGGCTGATCAGTCACAATATTATTAACACTGGCACGGGGAACACGAATAATCTGTGGTTCCTCAACAAAAGTCTCTGCACTTCCGATATCACCAGGCACGCGGCAAAACCGCGTGTCCAGTTGCAAAACGCTGACACGTGCCATGTGCTAGTTCCGCTGACGAATATTCTCAGGCAGCCATGTTGCAAGTTCTGGGAAAATCACAAGGATCACAACCATCAACAACATCAATCCCACCATGGGGATCGCTGTTTTGGCGATATATCCGATTTCATGTTTGGTCATCCCCTGCAAAACAAACAAATTAAACCCAATTGGGGGCGTCACTTGTGCTGTTTCAATAACCACAACCAAAAAGATACCAAACCAAATCACATCAATCCCCGCAGCGCGGATCATCGGTTCAACAATGGCCATTGTCAAAACTACTGATGATAAGCCATCCATGAACATGCCTAAGATTAAGTAGAATACCGTCAGCACCGCAATCAACGCAACAGGTGATAGATTATACCCCTCGATCAATTCGGCCATCGCGCGGGGTAATCCTGTAAACCCCATAGACAGCGATAAAAATGCAGCCCCCATCAGGATAAGGGCAATCATCGCAGATGTGCGCGTGGCCCCCATCAGGCTTTGTGAAAAGCTATCCCAATTTAATGATCCTTGCGCCGCCGATAAAATCAATGCCCCCATAACGCCAACAGCTGCCGCTTCTGTCGCGGTGGCATAGCCAAGGTACATTGACCCAATCACCACACAGACCAACCCCATCACGGGGAGCAAGAAAACGCTTTCGCGGATCATTTTGAAAAACGACATTTTCGGTTCAGGTTGCGGACGCGTTCCCCCTCCAAAAAAGTGCCAAAACACAATGTAGGACATGAACAGTCCTGCCAAAACCAACCCTGGGAACACACCGGCCATAAACAGTTTGGTTATGCTTTCGTTGATGGTAACACCATATACGATCAGCGTCAGGGATGGCGGGATCAT
>CAXABH010000473.1:0-1559 GCA_963966925.1 uncultured Rhodobacterales bacterium | reverse complement strand
GGGATTTCAACTGCACTGCATCTAGCTGAATTAGGATATTCAGTTACAGTTCTTGAAGCACAACGTGTGGGTTTAGGCGCATCAGGACGCAATGGCGGCCAGTTGGGCATGGGTCAGCGGATGGACCAAGATGACCTGATCGATTTAATGGGTGATGATGCCGCGCATATGTTATGGGATATGGCGCTGGATGCACAAGCACTGGTGAAATCACTTATTCAACGATTTAAAATAGACTGTGAACTGACCCCAGGTGTGGCCAATTTCGGACATACACCGCGCCTTGGTGATCAAATGCGTGAGTATGCTGATTTTTTAAACCAGACCTATGGCGCCACACATGTTCAGCCACTCAGCGTGGAGGAAGGGCGCAAACTTTGTAACACAAAGGCCTATCATGGCGGATTTATTGATTGGAATTCTGCGCATCTGCACCCACTGAAATACGTTTTGGGGCTTACCAATGCTGCGCAGCAATTGGGTGTTCAAATTTATGAACAATCACTGGTTACACAGGTCAAACATCAGCAAAGCAAAGTTAAAGTTATCACAAAAACAGGGACTGTGACATGTGATCATGTCGTTTACGCCTGCAACGGGTATTTGGGCGATTTAGAACCGAACCTTGCCGCAAGGATCATGCCAATAAACAACTTTATAGTGGCAACTGAACCCCTATCCACAGACTTGGATGTCATCCCCAGTGACAACATCGCCATCGCTGACAGTAAGTTTGTCGTAAACTATTTCCGCAAATCCACCGATAACAGATTACTTTTCGGCGGCGGCGAAAATTATGGCTATCAATTTCCAAAGGATATTGCAGCAACAGTTCGAAAACCTATGACGGATATCTTTCCACAACTGCGCGATGTCACGATTGATTATGCATGGGGCGGTACGCTGGGTATCACGATTCAACGTATGCCCTATTTTGCGCGACCCACAATCAACAGTTGGGCCGCGACGGGATATTCAGGCCACGGGGTTGGAACAGCCACGCATGCCGGCCAATTAATTGCGCAGGCCATTCATGGTGATAGCACTGGTTTTGACATCATGGCATCTGTCCCCAGTCGGCGTTTTCCGGGCGGGACATTGCTTCGCTCGCCCTTATTGGTGTTGGCTATGACATGGTACGGGCTGCGGGATAAGTTGGGCATTTAACCCAACGATTGCGGCCTGTTTCAGATATTGGACAACCGACCGACGCAAGGACCGCTCCGCTGCTTATTTGCCCATTTTTGAAAGTTGTTCTTGAAGTGCACTTAGTTGTGCCTTGATCGCATCCAAATCATCTGTGGACGCGGACTCTTTTGCCGGTTCTGATGTTGCGCCTTCTGTGGATGGCCAGCCAAAGGCCTTCATGAATGCCTCTTGTTGGGCCTTCATCGCATCGAAACCAGGCATCGAATTCATTGCATTCACGCCCATGTTTTCCATCATTTTGCTTTGGCCATCACGTAACATGTCAAATGACATCGACAAGAATTGCGGAACGACTCATTTTATGTCCCTTTTCTGCTGTCCACTCCTTCAGCGCGGGAATTTCCTCAGTT
>CAXABH010000472.1:0-1564 GCA_963966925.1 uncultured Rhodobacterales bacterium | reverse complement strand
GCGATCTATTGATTCAATTTGCGCCGCAAGACATAGAATAAGTCTCTTTTTGGAAATCAAAAATCGAATTTTTTGTATTTTTATTTATGCTCAAGTGCTCTGATTTTGTACTGGTGCAATGGGCGCGCGAACAAAATAAAGCCTCTAAGCTTAAATAACATTGGGTTTTGTCGCTATTAACTACATGAGAGACAACGATCCATTCACGAAAATGAATGTTTTGCGTATCTGTTGACCCCATTGGACGGCAGGAGTAAACCACGCGCAAGCCAACATGATTTGCAACTGATATCAGTTGTAGCACACGAAAGGAGCAATCTGTGGAAGAGATGCTGCGGGAATATCTCCCTATCCTTGTATTTTTGGCCATTGCGATTGGGTTAGGACTTGTTTTGATCCTTGCTGCCGCTGTGATTGCCGTTCGTAATCCCGATCCGGAAAAAGTATCCGCCTATGAATGTGGTTTTAACGCATTCGATGATGCGCGGATGAAATTTGATGTTCGTTTTTATCTGGTATCGATTTTGTTCATTATCTTCGATTTAGAAATCGCCTTTTTGTTTCCTTGGGCCGTCGCGTTCAAGGATATTAGCATGGTTGGGTTTTGGTCGATGATGGTGTTCTTAGGAGTTTTGACCATAGGCTTTGCTTATGAGTGGAAAAAAGGAGCCTTGGAATGGGAGTAATGACCGGAGCAAATACCGCGGGGTACGACCGCGACGTTGCTGTTCAAGAGCTGAACCGCGAATTGCAAGACAAAGGGTTCCTGCTGACCTCAACCGAAGATATCATCAACTGGGCCCGCACGGGGTCTTTGCATTGGATGACATTTGGTTTGGCGTGCTGTGCGGTTGAAATGATGCATTCGGCCATGGCGCGCTATGACCTTGAACGATTTGGCACAGCGCCACGCGCGTCGCCACGCCAGTCAGACTTGATGATTGTTGCAGGTACATTGACGAATAAAATGGCCCCTGCGCTGCGGAAAGTTTATGACCAGATGCCAGAACCGCGGTATGTGATTTCGATGGGGTCTTGTGCGAATGGTGGTGGGTATTATCACTATTCATATTCAGTTGTTCGCGGGTGTGACCGGATCGTTCCTGTTGATGTATATGTCCCAGGATGCCCACCAACTGCAGAAGCATTGCTGTACGGAGTGATGGCATTGCAACGTAAAATCAGACGCACGGGGACATTGGTACGATGACTGCTGCACTGCAAGAATTGGGTGAATACCTATCGTTGAAACGCAATGATTGCGTTTTGTCGTGGGCCATTACGCATGATGAACTAACGGTGGATGTTGCACCGTCAAACATCGAAGGTTTTGTTGAGTTCCTGAAATTGGATCAGCGCTGCAAATTTTCAACACTTGTTGATATCACGGGCGTTGATTACCCAGAACGGGCCAAGCGGTTTTATGTGAATTATCATTTCCTGTCTATGTATCAAAGCCAACGGTTTCGGTTGCATGTGTCGAGCCGAGAAGAAGATATGTTGCCCTCAATCGTGAACGTGCGTCAAAGCGCAAATTGGTTTGAACGTGAAGTGTTTGATATGA
>CAXABH010000471.1:0-1573 GCA_963966925.1 uncultured Rhodobacterales bacterium | reverse complement strand
ACCCAATTGAAATAGCTTCACTGACGTCAAACTTAGCTCCAAAGTTTGCCACAGTCTGATCCTTAACCACTTGTTTTTTGGATACACCTGACAAGCCGGCTCCTGTATTGTATCCTTCGATGGACGCATCTATAGTTGCGTATGAAATTGACGCTTGGTTGCCGTCGGCGTACATGATCGATGTGTCCAGCGTCTGAAGCTCAAAACCACCCGCCTGCGCCATGCCCGCGCTTAGGGCCACCAGGCTTACTCCTGTAATAATATTTACGCATCTATTCCTCCCGCGCGCAGTTCGTCGCCATGGAATCCCATTGACCTTTGCGCTAAATTACAGTTCCACCAAAAATCGAACAAGCATAAATTCGCTTATCCTTGGGTAAACAACAAGTTAGCGACATAAATACAAAGGTTTGAATTGGGGCTTGGCCTGACGGACCAAGCGGAATATAACCCCTATGCAACAGAAATATGAGTAATCGAATGCGCAGCGCAACTATCACGCGAAACACAGCCGAAACGCAAATTTCGGTGACCATCAACTTAGATGGTACTGGCCAGTACGACAATCAAACAGGTGTCGGTTTTTTTGACCACATGCTGGATCAATTGTCGCGCCATTCGCTGATTGATATGACCATTCGCGCCAGCGGTGATTATCACATCGATGACCACCACACGGTCGAAGATACGGGAATCGCACTGGGTCAGGCCATTGTTCAGGCAGTGGGCGATAAAAAGGGCATCAATCGCTATGGCAGCTGCCTGTTGCCGATGGATGATGCATTGGTGCGCACAGCGTTGGATATTTCAGCGCGTCCGTTTTTGGTCTTCAATTTGGACATGCCCACCCAGAAAATCGGTAATTTTGACACAGAGTTGGTGCGTGAATTTTTCCAAGCCCTGTCAACACATGCAGGCCTAACCCTGCATATGGATCAGTTGCATGGTCTAAATTCACACCATATCGCAGAGGCGGCATTTAAATCCGTGGCACGCGCCTTGCGACAGGCGGTTGAAATTGATCCGCGCATGTCACAAGCTTTGCCATCGACCAAAGGGGCGCTTTGATCCGCGATGCTGACCGCACTGATTGATTACGAAAGCGGGAATTTACATTCCGCGCTGAAGGCATTTGAAAAAATGGCCGCGGAACTGGGCGCAGGTGAGGTTGTGGTTACATCCGATCCTGATGTAGTGGCGCGCGCAGATCGTTTGGTTTTACCAGGTGATGGCGCCTTTCCTGCCTGTCGGGATGCCCTGATCAACAGCGCGATTTATGACGCCCTGTGCGACGCAGTGGAACAAAAGGCGCGTCCATTCATGGGCATCTGTGTGGGAATGCAGTTGATGGCGAAAGAGGGGCATGAATACCAACACACGCCAGGTTTGGGTTGGATTGATGGGGCGGTGCATAAAATTGCGCCCACTGATCCCACATTGAAAATCCCGCACATGGGATGGAACAATTTGGTGATCGACCACCCCCACCCGATTTTCAAAGGGATCGAAACAGGCGATCACGCCTATTTCGTGCATTCCTATCAAATGCAAGTCGAAACCCCCGACCAGCGTA
>CAXABH010000470.1:0-1591 GCA_963966925.1 uncultured Rhodobacterales bacterium | reverse complement strand
GTCTCGAGACTCTGTGCGCTGGTTGCCGCCGGCGATATGGACGCCGCCCGGGACCTGGACGACACGTTACAGCCATTGAACACTGCGCTGTTTGTTGAATCCAACCCGATACCGGTCAAATGGGCATTGCAACAGATGGGACTAATGAAAGTAGGCCGTTATTGCGCAGTTCTGTTACCATCGCCTGATAATCGGCCATACGGTCACGGTCCATAACTGTCACAACGACCGGACCAAGTGGGTTTGATCCAATGCGCCCCTTTTCCCGCAATGCGGCCAAAAGGCGATCAACACCAATCGACACCCCTGTTGCGGGAACGGCCTGACCTGTGAAGCGTTTGACCAAATCATCATAACGCCCCCCACCCGAAACAGACCCGAACTGACGTTTACGTCCCTTTTCATCAAAGATTTCAAAGGTCAGTTCAGCCTCAAACACGGGGCCTGTGTAATAGCCAAGTCCGCGCACGACTGAGGGATCAATCAAAATTTGATCGGCGCTGTAGCCGCCAGCGTCAAACAATTCGGCCATGGTTTCCAATTCATTGACACCCTCGGCCCCCACATCTGATCCGCCAATTGCATCGCGTAGATTTGCCAATGTCGCCGCCGCCGTATCACCGCGCGAAGTCAGAAAGGCGACAACAGGGGCTGCCTGATCATCGGACAGACCAACGCCATCAATATAGGCCCCAGACGCATCCAAGCGCCCCTTGCCCAGCAGATCACGCACGCCAGCCTCGCCCACTTTGTCGAATTTATCGATGGTGCGTAATACAGCATCACGTTGCCCTTCATCGGCTAAGCCCATGGTTTCCAAAACACCATTTAAAACTTTGCGGTTGTTCACACGCACAATGTAGTCCCCGCGTGGGATACCCACTGTTTCCAAGGTGTCCGCCAACATCGCGCAAATTTCACTATCTGCCGCGACAGAGGGTGCGCCCACAATATCCGCGTCGCATTGATAAAACTGTCGATAACGCCCCGGACCTGGTTTTTCATTGCGCCAAACAGGACCCATCGCATACCGACGATAGGGGTTTGGTAAATCATTGCGGTGTTGTGCGTAAACACGGGCCAAGGGGGCTGTCAGATCGTAGCGCAGGGCAAGCCAATCGCCCTCTTCCTCTTGCCAGGCAAACACACCTTCGTTTGGGCGATCCACATCTGGCAAAAATTTTCCCAGGGCCTCAACCGTTTCTACAGCCGAACTTTCCAGCGCATCAAAACCGTAATGATGATACACACCCGCAATCTGTGAGAGCATTTCAGAGCGTTCGCTTACTTCTGTTCCGAAATAATCACGAAACCCTTTGGGCGTTTCTGCCTTAGGGCGCGGTTGTTTTTTCACTTTGGCCATGGTCATTTTCCAAGCTAACTTTTCGCGTTTCGCTCTAACGCAGATATCCCAAATGAGCAAGCCAACAGGACAACAACAGCTTGATTGTCGCGCACGCGCCGCTAGTTCGATTGGCATGAAGAAGGTTTTGATAATTGGACACACGGGCGGGATCGGTCGTGCTTTGGCCGATCATTATAGCGCACCTGGCGCTCAGGTGACTGGCATAGCGCGCACAACGCATGGTTT
>CAXABH010000469.1:0-1592 GCA_963966925.1 uncultured Rhodobacterales bacterium | reverse complement strand
GTCATGTTAAAGGGGCTTGAGACAATCGAATTGCGTGTGCGTGCCCAAGCAGCGAGTGCGCAGTATTTGGCTGATAAATTGAATGGCCACGAAAAATTGGTGCAGGTGATTTATCCGGGCCACTCATCGCATGAAAAATACGATTTGGTGCAGCAGCAAATTGGCAGCGGTGGTACCGTGTTGGCAATGGACATAAAAGGCGGGCAAGAGGCTAGCTTTGCCTTTTTGAACCGTCTAAAAATTGCTGTTATTTCAAATAACTTAGGGGATGCAAAATCAATTGCGACGCATCCTGCGACAACTACGCACCAGCGACTTCCTGATGATCAAAAAGCGGTTTTAGGTATTACAGACGGCCTCATTCGTTTTTCAGTCGGGCTAGAAGATCCTGAGGATCTGTTGAGTGATATCCTTGCAGCGCTGGGTTAAGTTGACGCATGTCGTTTTTTATATTGAGAAAAGCGTTACTGGAAAATTTTTGAACGACGCCCTACATTAAGACCATCAGAAAGTTTTGGAGTTCGCCATGAACATTCATAGTCGTGATGTAGACAAAGAAATCCAACGCAGTGAGGCGCAGGCCGCATTGGACGTATTGCGCAGCTTTGTTGCGGACAAAGGCGCAGAGGCATTGGATGGTCCGCACTTGACTGCATTGCGGGGGTTATTACCTGCGGCGTACCCTGAACTTTCGCGTGATTTTCCCGAAAACTTCGTCGCCGATACCGCCTATCGCGCGACGTTACCCGACTTGCAAAATGGTCCCAGTTCGTTGATCCGTGGTGAAAACCGCATCATTCAGCACGTTGGCATCTCAAATTTTCGTCTGCCGATCAGCTTTGCAACAAAAGCAGGTGGCTCGATTGCGCTTGAAACTTCGGTCACAGGGACAGTCAGTTTAGAGGCTGACAAGAAGGGCATTAACATGTCTCGCATCATGCGCAGTTTTTACAAACACGCAGAAGCGCGTTTCAGTTTTGACGTCGTATCGGCCGTTTTAGATGATTATAAATCGGATCTGGAAAGCTTTGATGCGCGCATCGCGCTCAGGTTTTCTTATCCAGTGAAGATAAATAGCCTGCGTTCGGGTCTGTCTGGATATCAATATTACGACATCACGCTTGAACTCGTGGAACACGAAGGTGTCCGTCATAAAATGATGCATCTTGATTATGTCTACAGCTCAACATGCCCATGTTCACTTGAATTGTCTGAACACGCGCGCCAAACGCGTGGTCAGTTGGCGACGCCACATTCACAGCGTTCCGTTGCGCGTATATCGATTAAATTTGAGCAGGGCGAAAAGCTTTGGTTTGAAGATGTGATTGACATGTGTCGCCGCGCGGTTCCAACCGAAACGCAAGTCATGGTGAAACGCGAGGATGAACAGGCCTTTGCAGAACTAAACGCTGCAAATCCAATTTTTGTTGAGGACGCAGCGCGGTTGTTTGCGCAGCAACTCGGCGCGGATGCGCGTATTTCAGATTACCGTGTCGCCGCCAGTCATCAAGAAAGCCTGCATAGCCATGATGCCGTGTCTATCTTGGTCAATGGAACAACGTTTGCATCAAACTCAATTGATCCCCGCTTCT
>CAXABH010000468.1:0-1599 GCA_963966925.1 uncultured Rhodobacterales bacterium | reverse complement strand
AATGGCGCAACCTGGGCCATGGGCCTCAAACATCCGCGAATTGGATTTTCGGGCTGCATTACACGGGGACATTGATAAAGAAGAAATCGAAACCACACGCGTTAGCCTGTGTCCAAACTGTGCCGCACAAGTGGAATTGGCAGGTGCGGATCATGCCGCCGATTGTCCATTCTGCGCAACGCCATTTGTCGCGGACACGGGGCAACATCGCCATATCAAACCACGCGCGCTTTTGCCCTTTGGCTTGGATGAACGTGCCGCAAAACAGGCAATGTCAACATGGCTGGGACGGTTGTGGTTTGCCCCAAGTGGATTACAGGAATACGCCCGTAAGGGGCGAAAAATGCAGGGCATTTATGTGCCCTACTGGACCTTTGATGCGGATACGAAATCAACCTATCGTGGTGAACGCGGGCAGGTTTATTATGAAACGCGCACGGTGATGCGTGATGGAAAATCCGTTCAAAAAAGGGTACAGCGCGTGCGATGGTACCCTGCATCAGGGCGCGTGAAGCGATTTTTTGATGATGTTCTGGTTTTGGCATCCCAATCGTTGCCCAAACGCTTTACCGATGCGCTGGAACCTTGGGATTTAGCGGAATTGGTCCCCTATAGCCCCGAGTATATCGCGGGTTTTCGTGCCGAAGGGTACACTGTGGATCTGGATGACGGATTTGTCGAAGCCCGCGCACAAATGGACCGCGTGATTGCACGTGACGTGCGTTTTGACATTGGTGGGGATCGCCAGCGCGTACACCACATCGACACCACTGTATCCGACATCACGTTCAAACATATTCTTTTGCCCGTCTGGTTGGCCGCCTATAAATATCGCGGCAAAACATATCGGTTTGTGGTGAATGCGCGCACAGGTCGTGTTCAGGGGGAACGCCCCTATTCCAAATGGAAAATTGCACTGGCAATTGTTTTGGGGCTATGCGTTGCGGGTGTCGTTGGCTACCTATATGCCACCCACCAAGGAGGATGATATGCGCGCCCTATTGCAACGTGTGACTGCGGCAGAGGTAAAAGTTGATGATCAGACAATTGGCGCCACGGGTGCTGGTCTGCTCATCCTGATCTGCGCGATGGTGGGGGACAGCCAGGCCGAGGCTGATCGATTGATCAACAAAATCACCAAGCTGCGCATTTTCAAGGATGATGCAGGAAAGATGAACAAATCCATCATGGACATCGGCGGTTCCGCCTTGGTCGTTAGTCAGTTCACATTGGCCGCCGACACCAAACGCGGCAATCGTCCCGGGTTTTCCAATGCGGCATCCCCCGATGAGGGTCGCGCGCTTTATGAATATTTCGCGGACGGATTGGCACAGGCGGGCGTACCCGTTGAAACAGGCAATTTCGGCGCGGATATGAAGGTTTCCCTTACTAACAACGGCCCCGTAACGATTTGGCTGGACACGGCTGAGGGGAAATAAACACGCCAATATATGAGTGCAAAAAGTCCCTCTTAATAGGTACGGTTCTACATCAACTTAGAACGTATTGCGTTCCGATCAAGCATCCTGCGTTGGGGTTCTAATTGATCCATAAGTGCGCCTATCTTCGTCTCATTTCGCAGAGGAGAACGTAATTGAA
>CAXABH010000467.1:0-1606 GCA_963966925.1 uncultured Rhodobacterales bacterium | reverse complement strand
CGCTTCTGTAAGAATTTTATATGGCGCCCAGCCGCGCTCTAGCAGGATGTTAACACCTTCTTCGATTTCCTCTTTCAGGCCATCGTAAAGGTCATCAAACATCTGTTGAACCAGTTCTTCATCGTCTAGTTCGGATAGGATGATGTCGTCTTCTTCGGACATAGTCTGCTTCCTTGTCAGTGCGCAATGCGCGTTTTGCCTAATTCACCAAATGCCATTTTGTCGCGGCCTAAGTTGGCATTTTGCGACATGAAGCATTTAAATCCCGACCTAGCCTCATTTTTTTGGAACATCTAGGGTTTTGATGATGCAAATAATGCATAATCTTTACAAATGTTCTTATTTTGTTCTATACGTGGTATATGGGCCAAAATGTAAATATCCTTCCCACTGTAAACGCACGCGGACGTGGGGCAATAAACGCGCCAAAATCCCGATTTGATCGTCAGGATCGCCAATGGTTTGATGATGGTTGGACCATTGAGGAAAATGCGCAGGTTTTGCGAGCCGAAATCACAGAAGAGCCTGCCAAAAGCGCTATTTCCTATAATGCGTCGCCTGACCTTCCTTTTGATCGCTCTATCAATGCCTATCGGGGGTGTGAACATGGGTGTGTGTATTGTTATGCACGACCCAGTCACAATTATTTGGATCTCTCCTCTGGGTTAGATTTCGAAACCAAATTATTTGCCAAAACAGGTGCGGTGGATCAATTGCGCCGTGAACTGTCCCGTCCCGCGTATCGGGTAGCGCCCATCGCTCTTGGGACGAACACTGATCCCTATCAGGCGACTGAAGGGCGGTATCAAACCTCACGACAGATTTTGGAGTTGATGTTGGAAACCCGTCATCCTGTTGCCATTGTCACCAAAGGCACGCTGATCGAACGGGATATCGATATATTAGCATCGCTTGCAAAACAGGGCCTGACACGGGTTGGAATTTCTGTGACCAGTCTAGAGCGCACTCTGTCGCGTCGTATGGAACCCCGTGCGCCCGATCCAAAACGGCGGTTGGCGATCATTCAACGCCTAAGTGATGCGGGTATTCCGGTGCGTGTGATGGCGTCCCCGATGATTCCGGGCCTAAGTGATCATGAATTAGAGGCGATATTGCAGGCAGGGCGCGATCATGGGGCAACATCGGCCAGTTGGATCATGTTACGTCTGCCCCATGATACAGGAATGCTGTTTGATGATTGGTTGTCGCGCCATTACCCAAACCGCCGTGATCGCGTGCTGGGGCATATGCGCGCCATGTATGACGGAAAACTGTATGATGCGTCCTTTGATACCCGGATGCGGGGCAGGGGTGCCTATGCTGAAACGATCCAGTTGCGGTTTAGTGTTGCGATGAAACGGCTGGGATTGGCCGAGCGCGTAGCAAAACTGCGCACCGATTTGTTTCATGCTCCGCGCTGCCCATCGGCGCAGGGCGATTTGTTCGATTAGGCGGCGGGACGACGACGGGATCGCCGCGTGCGGTGTGGTGTGGCATCTGCATCACCTGTGCCATCGCTATACGAACTGAATGCACCTACCTTTGCAACGATATCATCAAGGCTGGGTTTGCCTGTGGCGGGCCGCGTTTCTAATGCGTGGAGATC
>CAXABH010000466.1:0-1606 GCA_963966925.1 uncultured Rhodobacterales bacterium | reverse complement strand
AATCGCCGTTCCTGCAAATGAGGGCCGCGCGTTCTGGGACGCCTTGTTAGAGGCGGGCGCTGAATTTGATGTCATGCCCTATGGTACCGAGGCGCTTCACGTAATGCGTGCCGAAAAAGGGTTCATCATGATTGGCGATGAAACCGATGGTACGGTCATCCCACAAGATTTGAACATGCAGTGGGCTATTTCCAAGAAGAAAGAGGACTTTCTTGGAAAACGGGCCCAACAGCGCAGCCATATGGTGTCACCGGATCGTTGGAAATTGGTCGGTCTGGAAACACTGGATGGGTCTGTGCTGCCGGATGGGTCTTATGCGGTTATGCCGGGAAACAACGCCAACGGCCAACGCAATACCCAAGGACGCGTAACATCAACCTATTATTCACCAACTTTGGGGCGTGGGATTGCCATGGGCCTTGTCCACAATGGTCCTGAGCGCATGGGCGAAGTGATTGAATTTAATAAGGTCGATGGATCACTGGTTAAGGCGAAAATCGTCGATCAGGTCTTTTATGATGCAGAAGGGGCAAAGCAAAATGTCTAATATCCAAACTGCAATGAATGGTGCGCGCGCAACTGGTTATGTTGAGGTGAGCGAGGCAGCTGCCACAGGAATGATCACCCTGCGTGGTGATCTGTCGGATGCCGCCGTTCAAAAGGCTGTGACATCTGTGTTGGGTGCAGCGATTCCTGCAACATTGACCCTGTCAGAGGCTGATGCGGGGCAAATTCTGTGGATGTCACCAGATGAATTGATGATTGTGTGTGCCTATGATCAGGCGGACCAGATCGTGTCTGATTTGATGGCTGCCCTTGGGGATACACACAGTATGGTTGTTAATGTGTCCGATGCGCGTGCGGTGTTTGACCTTAATGGATCAGCAACGCCCGAAATCATCGCAAAACTTGCGCCCATTGACGTCAAAACCATGGCGGCGGGAACCGTGCGTCGCACACGATTTGCACAAATTCCTGCAGCATTTTGGATGACATCAAACGACAGTGCGCGGATTATCTGTTTCCGCTCAGTTGCCGAATATATGTTCAACCAGTTGCGCAATTGCGCACAAACTGGATTTGAAGTTGGCGATTGGTAATTGATTACCCTGTTATCTTATTGTGACAAGAGGCGCTTCAGGCGCCTCTTTCTTTTTATGGACCCCAGTTTTACATATTCGTCATGATGCTTAGATTTTGACAAAAAAGGGGACAACATGTCGAATAAAATCGAAGTTGAAAACGTAAATCACCCCGGGCACATCACACGGGTGGATGCCGTGAAATATGCGGCGGCGAAAACCGCCTTGTTTGCCATTCTATCGGATCAAGAACAGGGGTTAACACAAACCGAAATGATGGCGGCGATCAAGGTTCAGATTGATCAAACGCTGTTCCCGAATGGCGCAAAATCGGGGTGGTGGATGAAAACAGTTCAATTGGATTTAGAGGCAAAGGGCCAAATCGTGCGGATTATGGGAAAACCATTGCGCTGGAGGTTGGCATAAATTTGCCCACATGCATGCATAGCTTGACCCACGGCACAAACCCATTTTTAACTGCGCGAAATAAAATACAGAATGTGATTTCTCTGTTTGCACAAAAT
>CAXABH010000465.1:0-1646 GCA_963966925.1 uncultured Rhodobacterales bacterium | reverse complement strand
CCCCATGCACGATCAATAGGGGGGGACCTGCCTGTTCTTGGCCATGTTCAATCATATTTAACATGACTGGGGCTTAGCGTGAAACATCGGATATGACCAGAAAAATGGGGCCCAAAGGCCCCAAATTTTGTTCAATTTTCGATCGCACGATCATAATCCAATCGTTTTGCATATTCCATCGCAAGGAGTTGTTGTAACAACTGCGCCTCTTGATCGCTGCCTGTTGGCGTATCCCCGTTTCCTGCGCCAAAAACATAGGTTGGCACATTGCGTTTTGCATAAGCCTCTGCCCAAACGCGCTGAATGGAAATTTCTGCGTCCAATTTTTGCGCCAATGCGTTGTCCGCCTCTAACACGGCCGCTTTTGCGTGGGCCTCGGCGTCGGCGGCAACCTTAACTGCTTCGGCATCAATTTCAGCCTTTTCCAACAGGATAACAGACCGTTCACGATCAATTTCGGCTTGTTCTTTTAACTTGGTGGCCGATGTTATCGCCAACTGTTTTTCGGTTTCAGCATTAGTGGTTTGTTCGATCTGGCGCACTTTTGCTTGTGCTTGGCGCTCTGCGACTTCGCGTTCACCTTTGGCGATGGCAAGTAGGCGTTGTTCTTCTTCTTGGATGCGCTGTTCACGTGCAATGGCACGATCCGCAGCTGCTTGTTGACGCAAACGCATGCGTTTTTTAAATTCGGTGTTTGGATCAACATCTGTCACACGGGCGGATGTCACACTGATCCCAAATTTTCGAAAACTTTGTTCCTTGCGCTGCGGTTGGCCTGTGTCATCCAAGATCTTTTTTACGGAAAAGATGGTTTTCATCTGATCCCCATAATCCTGTTGATTTGTGCCAAGCGTGGCATTGGCACTGCCCAGACTTGGTTCCTCTAGGCGCACAATTTCCTCGACACGGCGCACGATATAAATGCCGTTTTCCATTTGGCGTTGGAATTCATTGTTAAATTCTGTTTTGCCACCCTGAAAATAATCTTCGGCCGACATCAACGCCGCAGTTGCGCCCAATGTTTCTTGGAACGCCGGGATCAATTCGGTACGCAATAGATTTTCTGGCGTCCGATACAGACGTGCCATTTTTAAAAATCCGTCTTCATCTGATGGCAATTCATATCGCGCGGTCGCTGTCACATCTGCATCCACCTGATCCAAAAAGACCAAGGACTGGGATGGAAGATTTGCTGACATCGATGAATAGGCCTCGGTTTCGGCTGTGACGTGACCTTCACCTCCGCGGGTTGCCTGAACGGACATTGCATTTTTCCATGCGTTCACGCGTCCAAACAGATAGGTATTATACCCGGTATCAGAAATCATTTTTTCCTGACCCGTAATCGTGCGGACGTGATATTTAAAACCAGGTTCCGCATAAAAGAATATTCCGTTAAAGGTTGAAATGACAAATGTACCTGCCAACAGAAAATAGCCAATCGATGCAAAAGTTTTGAATCGTTCATTAAGGACGGGAAACGCCCGTTGAGTTGCTAATAAAATCAATGCGCCAATAACTGCGCATACCATGCCAAACATTTAAGACTCCCTCTATGTATGGTTTAAAAAAGCGCAAAATTGCGCATCACTTACTAAATATTGTGGGTTATATATGGGTATGATTGTAAAAATTACAATAAGCAC
>CAXABH010000464.1:0-1680 GCA_963966925.1 uncultured Rhodobacterales bacterium | reverse complement strand
CCGTCACCCCACAGCGATCGCCCAAAATTCCAATGGGCAATCCGTCTGGTCCGGCACGCACTAACGTGCGCAGGACATGCAGACGTTGTTCCGAACCAAGGGCCGCAAATGTGGATGCGGCAACCTCAAGCGATAATGTGGGGTCGTTAAATGTTTTCATATTTCTAGAATTATCGAAATAAATGCGGAGGTCAACAATTCTTTTGCATGTCACATACAGTGATTTATTCTATGATCATGATACATCCCGTTTTTGATGAACTTGCAAAATGTCGCCTGTGCGCCGAAAGGTTTGCTGCCACACAAACACAGCACCAACCACAGCCCGTATTTCAAGGCCACAGTACGGCACGCATTTTGATTGCGGGTCAGGCACCGGGTGCGCGCGTTCATAAAAGTGGACTGCCATTTACCGATCCATCCGGTGATCGTTTGCGGGAATGGATGAATGTAACTTCGGCAGAGTTTTATGATCCTGCCCGCATTGCGATTTTGCCAATGGCGTTCTGTTTTCCGGGGTATAACGAAAAAGGTGCGGATTTACCGCCTCCGCCTATTTGTGCACACACATGGCGTGCCCGTATTATCGCAGCATTTCCAAATATTCGCCTGACGCTGGTGATTGGACAATATGCGCAAAAATGGCATATGCCGCGTTTTACGAATGTCACAGATACGGTGAAAGGATGGGAAGCGTTTGAAGCGAACGTTTTTCCCTTGCCTCATCCCTCGTGGCGCAATACCGCATGGTTAAAGAAAAATCCGTGGTTTGAGAGTGATTTGTTACCTGAACTGCGCCGCCGCATCCAAGAGGACCTGAGATGAGTGAAACAGTAATCGATCGCGCATTTGCAACAATGCAAGCAGCGCCAGAAGATGAATCAGCGCACCTTGCATTTTATGAACGTGTCGCGGATGCCGAATTATACCTGCTATTGGAAAAAGAGGCTGCCGCAGAGGTGATTGAGCCCAAGGTCATCGAGGGCGGTGGTGAAAACTTGGTATTGGCCTTTGATACGGCTGACCGACTGGCTAACTTTGCAGGCGAAGTGGCGCCATATGTTGCCCTATCTGGGCGCGTGTTGGTGTCAATGTTAGTCATGGAAAAAATGGGGATGGGGCTGAATCTAGGCGTTGAAAGTTCAGAAACCTTGATCCCAAGTGATGCAATTGAATGGCTAAGTGATGCCTTGGGTGAAACACCAGATGAGTTTGAGGCACGGCCTGCGGAATTTTTGCCCCCTGCGGGTATTCCAGAGCAGGTATTAAAGGCACTGGATACAAAACTGGTTGCGGCGGCAGGTTTGGTTGAACAGGTCTGGCTGTGTCAGGTTGTCTATGACGATGACAGTCGTGGTCATTTATTGGCCTTTGTAAATGCGGAACCAAACGCTGAGCGGGCACTGGCCAAATCCACACATGAGGCGATTGCATTTTCGGGCGTCGATGCCGCCAGTTTGGATGTCGCATTTTTTGATGCAAATGAATCTGCGGCGATGGCCATTGCAAAAGTCGGATTGCGATTTGAATTACCAGAACTTATCCAAGAAAAAATCCCCGGCTCTGCACCGGGGATGGATCCAAGTTCACCGCCAAAGCTTAAATAATTTAAACTTTGCAGCGTTCGCCCTTGGGATCATATAGCGGTTTTAGCGATGCGGTCGCATCAACCAATGTGCC
>CAXABH010000463.1:0-1686 GCA_963966925.1 uncultured Rhodobacterales bacterium | reverse complement strand
GTTGCGATGCAAGGGGCGCTGGATGATTATTCCGATGAAGGTGTTGCGGATGCAGGCACCGCATGGTTGGCCCAATCATCATGGTCGATAGATGGGGATAACGTCGATCATGCGCCTGCTAAGATTGCCGAGCGTGTTAAGGCCGCAGATACCTTTGTGCATTTGCAGGACCTTGCCGAAAGTGATGTTTTGATGGCTGCTGATTATGCGGCGCATGAAGCAGGCTTTGCCGCGGCTAAGGCGCAATTCGGGCAGCAGGCCATATTGTATCACCTGGATACAACAAATCCATCGGCCCCAAAGGCGCGCACATTAAAAGAGGAAATTGCCAAAACGGTTATGGCGCGTGCTGCGAATCCTGATTGGATCAGTGGAATGATGCGGCATGGATTTCGCGGTGGCGCAGAAATGGCCGCAACGCTGGATCACATGGGGGCTTTTGCCAATTTAGCAAAGCTTGTCGAGGCACATCATTTTGATCGCTATTTCCAAGAAACCCTTGGACGCGATGATGTGGTTGATTTCCTGCGCGAACATAATCCGCAGGCATTGAATGCGATGATCGAACGGTTTGACGCGCTGGCTGAGGCTGGTTTGTGGATCACACGACGCAATTCCATTTCATCAGAGCTGGCGCAACTGCGCCAGTCACACACATGACACGCCGCCCAGAACCCAAAGGGTGGTGCCCCAGTTCACTGCGCCCGATGGAGTCAGGGGATGGGTATATCGTACGCATCAAACCCGCGTTTGGTCGGGTGACACGCGCACAGTTGGGAAAAATTGCGCAACTGGCGGATCAGTTTGGCAACGGTGTGATTGAATTGACCAATCGTGCAAACCTACAGTTACGCGGTGTGATGATAGCGGATCATTCTGCTTTGATTGATGACTTGGTTGCTGTTGGATTGGTTGATCTGGATCCTGAGCGGGATGCTGCGCCACACATCCTGGTCGCGCCCAATTGTGATAGGGGGCTGGGCGCACTTTATGACAATTTGCGCCGTGCAAAATTGCCCAGCTTGCCTGCCAAGTTTGGAATGGTTTTGGAGCAGGGCGGTCAAATGCTGACGCAGGCTTCGGGCGATATTCGGATCTGTGCGCTTGGGGATCAGGTTGTGGTTTGGGCTGATGGCTGTCGCGGGGGCGTCTGCCTGCCATACTCGGATGTGATCGCACATGTTGAAAAACTGGCCACTTGGTTTTCAAAACATTCGGACGCAGATCATCGGCGGATGTGGCAGGTGCTGCAGGTCGTGTCATTGCCCAGTGAATGGTGTGCTAATCCGTTGCCAACTGAAACAAATGCATTGCCGGGCGCAATCTATGCCGTTCCGTTTGGGCAGATGACATCCACTGCACTGTTGTCCTTTGCTGACAACGTTGGATCAGATGACATTGCCCTTACGCCTTGGCGTCAATTCGTTGTTGCAGACGCGCAGACGGTGCATGAAATCCAAGGCTTTGTCACGGATTTAACGGCGCCTCTGTTGCGGGCGCAGGCCTGTACGGGTGCCCCGCGCTGTTTACAGGCCATGGGTGAAACGCATGCCTTGGCCGCGCGGCTTTCACAATACAATGACATGGATCTGCATGTGTCTGGATGTCCAAAAGGCTGTGCAAAACGTACGAAAACGCCCGTGACAGTTGTGCATGGGGCAAATGGGCTTGACCTAATCATCAATG
>CAXABH010000462.1:0-1705 GCA_963966925.1 uncultured Rhodobacterales bacterium | reverse complement strand
TATTTCCATACTCGTTGTTCTTTCTTCTTTACCTAGGCAATACGCCGCGCAACAATAAACGCATTCATTGAGCTGTGTATCAAGGTTCGTATGTTTCAATTCTTTGGTTTAGGGAATTTCAATGCAAGTATTCGGTGATCGATCATCAGGAAATTGTTATAAGGTTGAATTGATGTGTTCTATTTTAAAAATCGATCATGACTGGGTAGATATCGATGTCTTAGCAGGTGAAACGCAAAAAACAATATTCAGGAAACTAAACCCAAATGGCAAAATCCCGCTAATGACACTGCACGATGGCAATACACTGGCCGAATCCAATGCAATCTTAGGCTTTTTAGCCGAGGGTACGCCTTGGATGCCTGCCGCTGGGATTGCGCGTGCGAAAACGTATGAATGGCTTTTTTTTGAAAAATATAGTCACGAACCCTATATCGCAGTTGCGCGTTTTATTCAGTATTACCAAAACATGCCTGCCGAACGTGTCGCAAAGTATAAGCAGTGTAAAATTGATGGAGCACACGCGTTAAATGTAATGGAACACAATTTGTCAAAACACGCATTTTTTGGCGGTGCAACACCAAGTATCGCGGATATTGCATTGTTTGCCTATACACACGTCGCTGACCAAGGTGGATTTGATTTACAAAGCTACCCGGCAATATCCAGATGGATCCTCGACATGAAATCTGTACCTGGCTATACCCCCATCCGCGCGCGTCCCGTTTGAAATAACTTGACTTTCTTGCTTGAAAACATCCTTTCTCATCTAACAAGCAGGAGAGTTCATGAGCACACAAAATGTACCAAAGGCCGTGGCCTTTATGACGGGTGCGATTGCATCGTTTTCTGCGATGGCCGTTGCTGGGCGTGAAGTCAGTTTTGAACTGGATACATTTGAAATTATGATGTACCGCAGTTTTGTTGGGATCGCATTGGTTCTGGCCTTGGGATGGTATTTTGGCACATTGGGCCAAATCACACGTCGACACATGGGCACACATTTCACGCGCAATATTGCCCATTTCACGGGGCAAAACCTATGGTTTTATGCTGTCACAGTTATCCCCCTGACACAGTTATTTGCACTGGAATTCACAAGTCCACTTTGGGTTTTACTGCTGTCGCCCATGGTTTTGGGCGAACGGTTAACCCGCATGCGCGTTTTGGCTGCAGTGATGGGATTTGTTGGCATCTTAATCATCACGCGACCGTGGGAGTATGGTATTAGCTTCGGGATCACGACCGCCGCATTGTCAGCCGTTGCATTTGCGTGGACAACGTTGATGACCAAGAAACTGACGCGCACTGAATCCGTTACCTGCGTGTTATTTTACCTAACCGTGATGCAAGCAGTTTTTGGTGTGATTTGTGCAGGATATGATGGTGATATTGCTATTCCATCTCTAACCGCCCTCCCCTATGTTTTGGTGATCGCCCTGTGCGGGTTATTGGCCCATTTTTGCATCACTTCAGCCCTATCTGTGGCCCCAGCCACTGTTGTCATTCCAGTTGATTTTGCACGCTTACCTGTGATTGCAGTCATCGGAATGTTGGCTTATGGTGAAGCACTCGACATTTTGGTCTTGGCCGGTGCGGTTTTGATTTTTGTCGGTAATTACAGCAACATCCTTCATGAAACCCGAGGACAGTCATGATTTATAACAACGCACTGGATTGGCAAAATGCCACGCAAAAGCGTGTC
>CAXABH010000461.1:0-1718 GCA_963966925.1 uncultured Rhodobacterales bacterium | reverse complement strand
GAACTACGCCTATCAGCCTTTGGTTTTTCTTGGTGGGTCGATTCTATCAACATACGGCCATGATGCCATACCGGATGCGTTCGATTGCGTGACCAACAAACTTGACGCCATAGTAAATACTATCGAAGATGCATCTGTGGCGGTGTCAGAGGACAACAGATCATGAAGAGCAGTTCTGATTTACACTGGGAATTCGGCGCGATTCCAATGATTGAACCAGAGTACTTAGGCGGTATTTTGGCGACATCATCGGACATTGCGCTTCTCATAGATCAAAACGCGACCGTGCACTCAATCCTGCTGAACAGCTCGGAAAAAACGTTCGGCAACCTCACTCACTGGGAAGGGTGCAATTTCAATAACTTCCTGACAGTCGAGAGTAAGCCCAAATTACAACGCGCAATAGATCGTATCAAAGACGGCGAAACGATTTTTTATGGTCTGGAACTTAATCACGAAGATAATGCCCTGTGGCAGTTCCCTGTGCGCTACAACATTCATTCGCTTGGTGATCCTGACAAAATTTTGCTGCTTGGACGTGATTTACGATCGCTATCTGAAAATCAGCAACGCTTGATCCAAGCGCAATTGGCTGTCGAGCGCAGCATAGAGGAAAAACGCGAATTTGATGCGCATTTCAAAATATTATTGAACGCATCAACTGAACCAGTCGTATTTTTAAATGCAGATACTGGCGTGATTTTACACGGAAATAGTGCGCTTTCAGATCTACTGGGGAAAGACTTAGCCGATCTCCAGGGGAACAAATTGCAGTCATGTCTGGCCGACAAATCGTCAAAACGTGATTTCGCTGAGAACCTAAGCCTTGCCGCCCATGGGAAATACGAACTTGCTTCATCGTTTGCAGCCCCAGACGGCGCCATTGACGTAAAAATCTCAGCGGAAATATACCGAACTGCGGGCATGCGCATCTTAATGTGTAAGTTTACAGAAGAAGCGGTTCAGCCAGAAGACAATCGAGAGTTTGTGAATAACTTGGTTTCTGCATTTCACAATTCCACGGATGCGATTGTGTTCACCAATAACCAAGGGCAGATCCAATATACCAACGAACGCTTTCTTGATCTGATACACGCCGGCAGCAAAAATGATGTCATTTCAAACAATCTGGCCGAATATCTAGGGCGTGGACAAATTGATCTCGCGCTGATGCTGGAAAACGTAGCAAAATCGGGATCTGTGAAGGTCTATTCCACGCACTTGAAAAGCGGATTTGGCACCAAAATCGACGTTGAAACTTCAGTTTCGCAAAACAATGGCGCACGCAATGCATTGATTGCATTTATCGTTCGCGAAGTAACCAGTATCGATGACACACGTGTACGCGCCGCACGATTTACGACGCAAGCACAGCAAGACGAAATGTCAGCGCGTGACCTAGTAGGCACAGCATCACTGAAAGAGATTGTTTCAGAAACAACAGACGTGATTGAAAAAATTTGCATTCAGGCTGCACTTGAGATGACAAACAACAATCGCGCAGCTGCGGCAGAGATGCTGGGATTGTCTCGACAAAGTCTTTACGTCAAACTCAGCAAGTTAGACATCTAAAACCTTTATTTAGTTTATTTTGGACCAATTCGGTGATTTCGTCATCGTTATAAGTTTTGGTTGCGTGACTCACATTATGTCAATAATGTTAGACATATGAGTGTAACAAATATCAAACACTCTCCAATGTTACCAAGACCCTCGGT
>CAXABH010000460.1:0-1720 GCA_963966925.1 uncultured Rhodobacterales bacterium | reverse complement strand
CGTAACCACGGTTCACGAAAGACTGCGCCATAGCAGCAGCGTTTTTCTTCACCTGGAGTTGGTATTCGAAGAATCCGTCGCTCAAAGCTTCACCGTCATCCTTGCGCAAATTGATGCGTGAACCCTTAGTGATTTCTACGCTGTTGGGGGTGTTATTTCTGGCCCAAGGATGGCAGTTGCCCGAATTTTTGTCCAACACCATTCACTTGGTTGGGGGGATTGGTATCCCGATCATGCTGATCACACTTGGGGTCGCCGTTGCGCGGTTGAAACCTGCAAACATTGTAAATGCCATCTGGCTTTCGATTGCTAAAATAGCGATCTGCACTGGTATTGCTGTTATCGTTGGCGCATTTTTTGATTTGCCAGACGTGGCCTATTCCGTGCTGATCCTGCAAATGTCAGCCCCTGTCGCTGTTACATCCTATCTGCTGGCGGAACGCTTTAACGTCAATGCCCAATCTGTTGCGGGTTTGGTTGTTGTCTCTACCGTTATGACGATTGGCATTGCGCCCTTGGTTCTAAGTTTTGTTATGCTTTAGCGCGTCGCATTTTAATCCCAATTATTTTGGACGGCATCCGTGTAAAACGGGCGCGAAACACTGCTGCTTTGGGGCGCTATTGCGCGCCCCAAAGTTTGGGTCGTAAAACATTAAATTTCGTTTAGACGGTCCATTGCTGCCTTTAGCTGGGCTTCTTCTTCTTCGCGCTCGGCCAGATTTGCGCGCGCTTCTTCGACCACCTCATCTGGGGCAGAGGCGACGAATTTAGGATTGTTCAAACGTCCACGCAAACCGCCCAATTCCTTGGCCAATTTCCCAAGTGATTTTTCAAGACGCTCTTTTTCTGCGTCAATGTCGATGATATCCGCCAGCGGCAGACCGAACGTACCACCGGGAACAGCCACGGTGATTGTCCCCTTGGGGAAGGCATCGGCATGCGCCAAATCAACCACACGCGCCAGTTTCAGGATCATCGCCTCATTCCTGTCCCATGCGGCTTGGCCTGCGGCGTCCAGCTCGGTCACGATCATTGGAATGCGCAGCCCTGCTGGAACGCGCATTTGGGAACGTGCTGAACGGATTCCTTCGATTAGGCTGATCACCCAGTTCATTTCACGATCGGCGGCTGCATCCACCAATTCGGCGCCCGTATAAGTTGGCCAATCTGCATGGACCACCATTTTGGCCCGTTCACCCAATGCGCCCCACAGTTCTTCTGTGATGAACGGCATGATGGGGTGAAGCAGGATCAAACATTGATCAATTACCCATCCCATAACGCGCCGCGTTTCCTCTTTGGCAGCCTCGTCATCGCCGCTTAATAGGGGTTTGGACAGTTCCACATACCAATCGCAAACCTTGCCCCAAACATAGGCATAAAGCGCCTGCGCTGCATCGTTAAAGCGGTAGGTGTCAAAGGCGGCATCTACAACTTCGCGCACTTTGGCGGTTTCGCCGATGATCCATTTGTTGACTGCTTGCTCGGCGTTTGGAATGGTGCCATTGGATGGCACGGCCTCATTCATTTCTGCAAAACGTGCGGCATTCCATAATTTGGTGCCAAAATTGCGGTATCCTTGGATCCGCTGCATGTCCAATTTCAACACACCCCCAATGGATGCCATCGCCGCGTTGGTAAAGCGTAGTGCGTCTGCGCCGTATTCGTCGATGATGTCCAATGGGTCAATCACGTTGCCTGTGGATTTGGACATTTTCTT
>CAXABH010000459.1:0-1723 GCA_963966925.1 uncultured Rhodobacterales bacterium | reverse complement strand
GCCAATCACAAACACAACAATCATAATTGTTGAAATCACATCAAACACCTTGCGCACCCAACGCGGCACAGCATCATAAAGCAGTACAATCCGAATATGACACCGCTGCTGCATGGCATAAAACCCTGAACACAGGAAAACAAAACCAGCGATCCATAGTGTCAATTCATTTGCCCATTTTGTGGGGGCTTCTAATGCATATCGCAAAAATACTTCATACAGCATGACAGATGTCATCGACACAATCATAATCATCGTTGCCCGACCCACAAACAATGCAACCCGATCCCAAGGGCGCCAGTCCTGAAATTCCATAGGCGCAACAACGATCGAACGTGCCCCTAGGTAAAACGCAATGGGAAGTGTTACCAGCGCAAGCCAATCAAGGGGATCGGCAAATCCACCAAACAGCCCACCCATGTTTGGTGTCACATCCTTACGTTGATGCAATTCGGAAATCTGACCAAACAGGCTTTCACTTTGAGGCGGTAAAAAATCCAAAATAAAGGCTGGCATATGCCAAACGAGCCACCCTGCTGCGATCAGAAAGATGGATGGATACAACCATTCTTTCAAGGATCCCTGTTGCTGCATTTCGTTCTCTCCCCTATTTATACTTCGTAATGCGCAATGAAATCAGGATCGGGTTCCACCCCAAGCCCCGGCCCCATCGGGATCATCACGCGCCCATTATTTTGTTTGACTTGTTTCTGAATATTCAGTGGATCCATCAGTAATTCGTCACGAAAAATATTTTCTGTTGTATCAAATTCAAGCATCGGTTCCCAAGGATGCAAACCACCGGGCAAATGCGGCATTGCGGCCAATAGTTGTAAGTTGGTGGCAACCGAAATGGCCGATCCCCAGACGTGGTTAATAACCGGCGTAAAATGCGCATGACACAGTGCCAACACCCGCAAGTATTCAGAAATACCACCCAAGGCACAGACTTCGGGTTGTGCAATATCAAGCGCGCGCGCCTCAAGCAGCCTACGCCAGTTCCATCGATTAAATTCGGCCTCGCCCCCTGATATATTAATACGCAATCCTTGGCGCAGTTCGGCGTATCCCTCTAAATCCTCGGGGGCGATTGGCTCTTCAAACCAATAGGCACCCAACTCTTCTAGTGCCCGCCCTACGTAAAAGGCATCTGAGGTTGTGTAACAATGATTGGCATCCACCATAAACTTAGCGCGCCCACCAACACCTTCTGCAACCGCAGTGGCAAGCTGCACATCATGGTGCGGGCCTAATCCAACCTTCATCTTGGTTGCCAAAAAACCTGCATCAATTATGGCGGCAGCTTCGTCTTTAAACCGTGAAGCCAGATCCGAAACGCCTTCGCGGCGTAACATCATGCCGTATCCATAACAGGGCACATCATCACGAAATTTTCCGCCAATCAACGCGTGTATTGGCAATCCAGTAACCTTACCAGCAATGTCCCACAACGCAATGTCAACACCTGACAGCGCCTGTAACGGCATGCCCTTTTGTCCATGATCTCGCAAAAGGTTATACACCTTATGCCAAATCACGTCCCGACTTAGTGCGTCTTCTCCTATGACCATCGGGGCAATCACATTTTCAACAATTGATTTATTGGCAATCGCAACATTGCCGGGGCCAAAACATTCGCCCCACCCAACGATCCCTTGATCCGTTTCAATGCGAACCAGATGCGCTGTGCGTTTTGTGTAGTACTGTTGCGAATACCCTAACT
>CAXABH010000458.1:0-1729 GCA_963966925.1 uncultured Rhodobacterales bacterium | reverse complement strand
ACTTCCTCCGCTTTGTGGACGATCTCGGGCTCGAGACGGTCGAAGTGAGTGACGGCTTGTGGCACATTATGCTGATCCCACATGGTATCCTGATCGCATTTTTATTCACCTTGCAGCATGAATGCACCCACAACACCCCGTTCAAATCAATCTGGTTAAACAGCGTGGTTGGACATGTGATTGCATTCCTATTGTTCCAGCCATTTTTATGGTTTCGCTATTTCCATTTGGCGCACCACAAATACACAAATATTGCAGGCAAAGATCCCGAACTTGACGGCTCGGAAAAACCGAAAACTTGGGGTGCATTTTTGCGCCATCTAAGCACAATTGAGTATTGGTGGGCCAAGATTACGACGCTGGCCAGAAATACCATGGGGCCGCTGAATGCACCCTACATCCCCCCCAGAAAACGACGCAGCTTGCGCATTGAATCGGGCCTGTTGATTGTGGCCTATAGTGTCGTCTTTGCGTTGGGGCCCATTGCATTGCTGTGGATATGGATTGTTCCACTGTTCATTGGGTTTCCTGTTTTGCGCCTATATCTATTGGCCGAGCATGGACGCTGCCCCGAAGTTGAGGATATGTTTTTGAACACACGCACCACGCTTAGCACGCGCATCGTGCGTTTCTTAGCGTGGAACATGCCCTATCATGCGGAACATCATGCGATGCCATCGGTTCCGTTTCACAGGTTGCCACATCTTCATTCCATGACTGCAGCACACCTGGGTCAGCTTAGCGATGGATATGCACAATTTAGCAAAGAGTATGTTTCAACCTTTGGGGATTAACCGATTATCCACAACACACCTAACCCCGTTATGATTGTGAAAATCACGGATCGCGTAAAAATTGCGATAATGGCCGCAATCACCCCCGCAAGAACAGTTGTGTTCCACATCTGTATTTCGCCGGCCTCGTCCAGAAACAACGCCGCTGCGATAATCGCCGATAGAACTGCCGTAGGAACATAACGCAGATACCGTTCAGCCCAGTCGGGCAGTGTGCTGGCGCGTATTCCCGAGAACATGGAAAAGCGCACAGCAAAATTTGCAAATCCCGTCAAAATCATCACGATCCAAATCATGCGCGTTCCTCCCAACGGGACAAACTGCCACCAACGACAATTCCAACCACCGCGGCCGCAATGATCCATGCATTCCATGGCAAAGCCTGACCAAACAGTGCAACCAATGCAGCTGACGCCGCCGCCCCAACGTCAGAGAGGCGTCGCAAATTTGGCAATACCAGCGCCATAAACGTCAGCGGAATCGCAAAGCCCAGGTTCAACTCATCCGGAATTGTCGCCCCCGCCAGAACACCAACTAAAGTGGCAATCTGCCAACACACCCACAGCGTCATTCCAGATCCCAACAGGTGATAATGTGCCAATTCAGGTCGATCCGTTGTTTCAAAACGCTTGATTGATATGGCAAAGGCCTCATCCGTTAACAGGTATCCCAATATAATTCGCCACCGCAGGGATAAGGACCGCAAATATTTTGCAACCGCCGCACTATAAAGCATGTGGCGCAGGTTGATCACCGCGACGGATGAGCCAATAATCAAAGGCGACGCACCCGTGGCCCAAAGCTGTGCAAAAACCACTTGTGAAGCACCGCCAAAAACGATGGACGACATCGCAATAGTTTGAAGGGGGCTCAGCCCGCTGGCAATACCCAAAACCCCAAAGACCAAGCCAAAAGGAACCACCCCAAGCTGCAGG
>CAXABH010000457.1:0-1730 GCA_963966925.1 uncultured Rhodobacterales bacterium | reverse complement strand
CCCCGCCTGCGTTTCCGAAACGGGAATATTATGCGCATGCGCAAATGCCGACAGTTCTGATGTTGGATCCGAATAATGCACACCACCCACTGCAACGATAACAGGACGTTTTGCGGCGCGAATGGCATCTGCCAAATCCGCCAGTTCGTTCACATCGGGGCGCACACGGCGTTGACGCCAAACTTTGGGTTCAAAGAAGGCCTCGGGGTAATCATAGGCCTCGGCCTGCACATCCTGACAAAAGGCCAATGTCACGGGACCGCAGTCGGCAGGGTCGGTTAAAACGCGAAACGCACGTGGCAATGCCGTCAACAATTGTTCAGCCCGCGTGATGCGATCAAAATAACGGCTGACAGGCTTGAAGGCATCATTTGCTGATACAGTGCCATCACCAAAATCTTCGATCTGTTGCAATACGGGGTCAGGCCCCCGATTGGCAAACACATCGCCTGGCACCAATAACACAGGCAATCTATTGGCATGCGCCAATGCAGCCGCCGTGACCATATTGGTCGCCCCTGGCCCAATCGAAGATGTCACCATCATAGACCGTTTGCGCCCCAACTGTTTGGCATAGGCAATGGCCGAATGCGCCATCGTTTGTTCATTATGCCCACGATAGGTCGGCAATTCGTCCTGCACATGATAAAGCGCCTCGCCCAATCCTGCGACATTGCCATGGCCAAAAATTGCCCAGCATCCCGCAATCAGTGTTTCGCCCTGTTCGTTGCGCTGCGCGGCGATGTATTTCACCATTGCTTGTGCAGCGGTTAGTCGAAGTGTTTTGCTCATATCATGCATCCATCATTTTTAACTTGCGGCCTGCGCCGCAGCGCGCGCCTGATCCCAAATTTCGCACAAACGCCGATAGCGTGTGCACATCATATCAACTGCCTCAGCATCACTTATGTCACCCACCATCCAGGCGCGTGCTGCATCGCCAAATATCGTACGCCCCACCGCAAAACCTTTGACCAAGGGTTGCTGTGCTGCCATCGCAAAGCTTGCGGCCAATTCTGCCTCGGGTGCGTCCAAACCTAACACAACAATTCCACGAGTATAGGGATCATTGCGTTCAATCGCATCCACTGCATTTTGCCATGCAGCGGCAGTCTTAAAGGGTTCGAGTTTCCACCAATCTGGATACACACCCAAATCATAAAACTGCTGGATCAATGTGGCTGTGGTCATGTCGTTCACTCCCCCAACCTTGGACGGGATAATTTCCAACAAAAATTCCAAACCGTTGCGGCGGCTGGCATGCCACAGGCGTTTGACCACCTCTTCTTGCTGCGTCCGTGTAGCAGCGTCATCATCGGGGTGACAAAACACCAACAGTTTCACGACATTTTCACGCGCCCATTCGCGCAGCTGTCCTAAATCTTCGCCCAATTCAGGTTCCAATTGAATGGGCCGTGATCCTGGCAATTCGGTTGGGCGACCAATCCAAAGCCCTGAGCCAGAGGCCGCATGAAGTGCCGCGCGCCCGATGGGATTGTCACACAAAATGCCGTAACCTGATTGTCCCGCTTGGACTTCAACGGCTGCTTGCAAACACAGTTCTTTGAACGCGCCCCCTTTGGCTTTGGAATATCCTGCCATCTCTTCCAATTGCATGCGGTGATCAAAAGCAAAGGTTTTGACACTGGACCAATCCCCGGCCCGATTAGTGGCCCAATGCACCTGTTCCAATTCTGCGTCATTGCGCAGATCGGGGCGGATGATCCCCC
>CAXABH010000456.1:0-1759 GCA_963966925.1 uncultured Rhodobacterales bacterium | reverse complement strand
ACCCAATGCCTCAACCTCCTTCCCGAAACACTCCAAACTCACAACTTCAACCCGCCGTCTCCACACAACTGCCAACCTTCAGTTTAAAGAAGAACTGAAGCTCTTCCCAACTGGGATAGGCAGGGGTGCATCCATGCCGACTGACGGCGAACGCGCCACAGGCATTCGCGTATTTTAACGCAACTGGCCATGCCTCGCCGTCTAGCCACCCTTTTAGCAGGCCAGACATAAATCCATCCCCTGCCCCCAAAACATTAAACACCTCAATCGCAAAGCCAGGGCCCGCTTCGCCCTCATCCAAACTATCTGGAATATCACCCGTAAAGGCGACGGCCCCCGCCGCACCCCGTTTACAGACCAACGTTGCGGCTGACACGGCACGCACGGCGCGTAGGGCCTCAATCGTGTTTGTGCTGCCCCCTGCGATGTGGAACTCTTCTTCTGTGCCAACAATCAGGTCAAACAGATGCAGCGTGCTTTGCAGTTTCTTTGTCACTGCAGCACTTTCCACAAAGCGGCTTTCGCCGTCCCCGTGCCCCGCAACACCCCAAAGGTTGGGTCGATAATCAATATCCAGCGCCGTTTGCATGCCCGCGTCACGGGCAATGTGCAACGCCTTAATCGTCGCGGCCTCAACCTGCGGATTGCTCAGATGCGTGCCCGTAGCCACCACCGCACGCGCCGAGCGGATAAAATCAGGATCAATGTCATCTTCACATAGCCCCATATCCGCACAGTTTTCACGATAGAAGATCAAGGGAAACTGTTCTTCATCCCGAATGCCCAGCAGCACCAAGGCCGTCAGGCGATCAGGGTCAATCTTTACCCCTGATGTTTCAACACCCTCGCGCTGCAGTTGTTCAATGATAAAGCGCCCCATATGTTCATCACCAACACCCGTGATCACAGCACTGCGCAACCCAAGGCGGGATGTTCCACAGGCGATATTTGTGGGCGAGCCGCCGATGTATTTGTCAAACGATCCCATATCCTCAAGCCGCCCACCAATCTGCGCGCCATATAAATCAACGGATGATCGACCAATCGTTATTAAATCCAAAGATGTCATTAAATGCCACTCAATTTCACAGGCAGTCCTGTTTTTGCAGATTGCGTTGCCGCCTCTGCCATGGCCAATGCATTAATACCATCCGACAATGTTGCAGGGATATCAGCACCATCCGTGATAGCCGCGACAAACGCAGCCCATTCCGCTGCATAAGCAGACATATACCGTTCAAGGAAGAAATAAGTGGGTTTTGCTCCCGTTACGCCAGTGTTGGTTGATTTGACAACTGTGCTTTCCAACATGTTCTGCGCCTGTAACAATCCCTCAGAGCCAAGCAGTTCGACGCGCTGGTCATATCCGTAAGCTGCACGGCGCGAGTTTTTAATCACCGCAATGCGCCCATCTGCATAGGTCAAGGTCACAACCGCCGTATCAACGTCACCTGCAGCCCCAATTTCTGGGTCAACAATGCAGCTGGCGGTTGCCATAACAGTAACCGGGGCCTCGCCCATCATAAAATTTGCCATGTCAAAATCATGGATCATCATATCGCGGAATAATCCACCCGACACTTTTATATAGGCAATCGGGGGGGGTGCCGGGTCAAAGGATGTAATTGACAACAATTCTGGCTTGCCAATTTCCCCTGCATCAAGGGCCGCTTTCATTGCACCGAAATTTGGATCAAACCGGCGGTTAAAACCGACCATCACGGGCTGTCCCGTTGCCGCGGACTTGGACAAACAAGCG
>CAXABH010000455.1:0-1760 GCA_963966925.1 uncultured Rhodobacterales bacterium | reverse complement strand
TGAAAATGGGTGGATACGGGTTTTTACGTTTTAGTTTGCCAATGTTCCCAGTCGGCTCTGCGGTTATGGCGGATCTTGTGTTTTGGATGTCTGCAATTTCGATTTTTTACACATCACTTTTCGCACTGGTCCAAGAGGACATGAAAAAGCTGATCGCCTATTCATCATTCGCACACATTGGATATGTGACCATTGGGATTTTTGCCGCGTACCAACAGGGTATTGATGGTGCAATTTTCCAAATGCTAAGTCACGGGTTTATCTCGGGTGCGCTGTTCCTATGTGTGGGTGTCATTTACGATCGTATGCACACACGCGAAATTGACGCCTATGGAGGTTTGGTGAACCGTATGCCTGCCTATGCCTTGATCTTTATGTTCTTTACCATGGCCAACGTTGGTTTGCCGGGCACATCTGGGTTTGTGGGCGAATTCCTGACTTTGATGGGTATTTTTCAGGTCAACACATGGGTCGCACTGTTTGCGACATCGGGTGTTATTCTGTCTGCGGCCTATGCCCTGTGGCTATATCGCCGCGTGGTGATGGGGGATCTGATCAAAGAAAGCCTGAAATCAATCACGGATATGGGCACACGTGAACGCGTAATTTTTGCACCCCTTGTTGTCATGACGCTATTGCTGGGTGTTTATCCTGCACTGGCGTTGGATGTGATTGCACCAGCGGTCGAAAACCTTGTTTCAAACTACAACGCTGCATTGCTTGACGCGGGCCTTGGCCAAGTCGCAGAAGCAGCAAACGCGCATTAGGAGCTAGAAGGACATGATCATTTCCGATCTTAACATCATCCTGCCCGAAATCATCCTTTCGGTCTATGCGATGCTTGCGCTGGTAGGGGCAGTTTACACAGCCAAAGACGAACTGGCGACAACACTGTGCTGGTTGACGGCCGTCCTTTTTGCCGTAGTTGCATTCTGGATCTCGTCAGACACCGCATCGGCGCAAACGGCGTTTAATGGTATGTTCATTGACGATGGATTTGCCCGTTTTGCCAAGGTGGTCATCCTACTGTCTGCGGCGGCTGTTCTAGTGATGAGTGTTGATTACATGCGCCGTCGTGACCTGATGAAATTTGAATACCCAATCCTGATTGTTTTGGCGGTCGTGGGTATGATGATGATGGTGTCATCGGGCAATTTGATGTCCCTATATATGGGGCTAGAATTGCAATCTCTGTCGCTATACGTCGTGGCATCGTTCCGCCGTGATAGTGTTAAGTCAACTGAAGCGGGGATGAAATACTTCGTCCTTGGGGCGCTTTCCTCGGGTCTACTGCTTTATGGTGCATCATTGATCTACGGCTATACTGGCAGCACGGATTTTGCCACAATTATCAATGCGGCGGGACATGGCGGTTCAATCGGTTTGATGATCGGCTTGGTTTTGGTCATTGCGGGCCTTTCGTTTAAGGTATCAGCGGTCCCGTTCCATATGTGGACACCTGAATTAGACGAATATTACTATGGCAATAATTCTAAAACTTATGTTTTTGACCTATCTGAACTAGATAGGCCTATTTTACATCACACGTATTCAGGAACAACAAATGCAATTGATCACAATGGATATGTAGTAGGGGATTTTTTTTATTTATCAAATTATACTGCTGGACTTAGGGTTGTTGACATAAAAGAAATTAGTAATAAGAAAATGGAGGAAGTCATGTATTTTGATACACACGTGTTAAACGATGATACAACTTTTAATGGTGTGTGGAATGTATATCCTTTTTTTCAAAGTGG
>CAXABH010000454.1:0-1766 GCA_963966925.1 uncultured Rhodobacterales bacterium | reverse complement strand
TTCTGCAGCTGCAACACCAGCAGTCATTACCAACGCTGTTGTTGTAAGAAGAACTTTTTTCATGATTCTTTCCCTCGGGTTGTAAGATTCAGTTTCCGTGCCGACGTACAAACAGCGGCAAGAATGCGTAATCAATGGCTCTTTTCCGGGGATAGATTCAAGCGTTAGCATAATTTTGACAATTTTGATCACAAAGATGATGCAGGTTTGCCACAGTCGTATTTATCGCCCCGTCGGCAGGTTTCAGATGCTTTGCCATCAAAAAGAAATGCGCCCTTGCCCCATTTATTACGTTAGGCTAGTTATTTTTAGCGAATAATGGGGATTGTTTATATGCGCATTGCACAGATCGGTTTGGTTTTGGCACTTGTCTCATTGTTATCTGCCTGCTCTGAAAGCGGCGGATTGCGTAGTCTGGGAACAATCACCCCCAAGGCACTAAGCAACACCGCAACCGAAGAAGACCGCAAATCGACCATCTGGGATGTCTTTAATACCAATGTTTCAACGACCCCGGTTAAGGTGAATCGCTACATTTGGCAGGCCTCTCTCGAAGTGTTGGACTTTATGCCAATCGAAAGCATCGACCCGTTTTCTGGCATTATCGTGATGGGGTATGGCACCCCTCCTGGGGGGCGCACCGCATATCGCGCAACAGTCCATGTCAGTGAACCCGCTCTTGATGCGCGTACGTTGCGCGTTGCGCTGGCTACACGGTCTGGCCCTGCATCCGCCGAAACCATGCGCGCATTAGAGGATGCAATCCTATCCCGCGCACGGCAAATTCGCCGCGATGACGGACGCCTATAAAGTTATCATTATGATATAAATTGATTTGGACCTAGAACGGGTCGTTTGGCCAACTGATCGACCCATTCCAGATGTTTTGGCAAACATGTCCGATGCAGATCATAGTTATTAACAATGTGCTGGCGTGCTGCTGTTCCTAGTTTTTCGCGCAACGCTTTATCGTCAAGCAACTGACACGTTTTTTCAACTAAACCTACGCGATCAAAGAAATCGACAAAAAGCCCCGTTTGCCTATCCACCATTGCCTCTTTTACTGGCGCTGTATCACTTGCCACAATATCTCCACCTGCACTCATCGCCTCAAGCAGGCTCCAACTTAGCACAAATGGATACGTCAGATAGAGGTGCACACGACTAACCTGTATCATGCTTAGGAACCGATCATAAGGAACCCGCCCCAGGTAATGGACCCGTTTCCAATCCTGATCAGAGATTTGAGTGCGCACCTCATCAATAAAAATCTGTTTCCAGGTTTTCCCCTTTGGCGCGCGCGCCATAACTCGTCTCATCACCGCCCAGCATTACAATCTGTGCGTTTGGTCGCCTTTTTAGTAGATCGGGCAGCGCACGCATAAATATGTGATATCCACGATACGGTTCTAGGTTGCGATTGATAAATGTGATCACTTCATCATCGCGGGTCAATTTAACGCCATTATCAAGTTGCAATACCGAATCAGATTTTGGTGTAACCAAATCGGTATCGATCCCGTCATGTTGTACTGTGATCCGTTCGCGAAAACTGGGCGGAAAGGTATCCGCCTGAAAATGGGTTGGGCTTAGCCCTGCTTCTGCGACGGGGAAATGCAGATGATTGTTCTGATTGCGAATCCGCATCCTTAGCGCATCTTTTTCGTGGATGCCGGGATCGAATTCAGGATCAAACCCCATATGCGGATAGGTCGCGTGATGATAAAGTTCGCAATACAACCCCATACGCGCCTTTGGCCAAACGT
>CAXABH010000453.1:0-1766 GCA_963966925.1 uncultured Rhodobacterales bacterium | reverse complement strand
CGGCGTAGAGACAACCACAGGCCCCCTCGGACAGGGCTTGGCGAACGCTGTGGGCATGGCAGTGGCTGAGAAGCTCATGGCTGCGAGATTTAATAAAGGTGATCACACTCTCGTTGATCACAGAACATGGTGCTTCGTGGGCGATGGTAAGATTGCCGAACGCAATGAACACATTCTGACGATTTCTGCCATAACAGGGCAGGGATTGGATGAACTGGCCACGCGTATTTCAACACATCTGACACGGGATATAATCGAAGATGATCTTCACCTTCCTTATGCCGAAGGGCGCGCGCGCGCGTGGCTGTTTGAGCAGGGTGTGGTGAATGGTGAAACCCAACAAGAGGATGGTAGCCTATTTCATTTGCGCTGGAGCGCAAAGCAAAAGGCCCAGTTCGAAAAATCTTTTGGGGCTAGTTATCCAGCGGTGTAATGGTGGTGATCCCAGTGGCTGCTGCACGGGCCAGGCGGGGGTCAAGGGACATTGGAACATATTCCCCCAAACGCCACAGCTGGCCCAAATCATCATAGTGCCGGGACAGAAAATGGCCAGATTGACCCGTTGACGTGACAAAAACTGAACTGTCGGGATCTGCGAAATCTACAACACTGCGATATCCTGCAGCATGCACATTTTGAAACGGATCTATGTCGCCGCCGCGCGTGCGCCCCCGCAGCAGGGTATTGTCACCACCCGATGTGGATTGGCGAATATTCACGAAATAATGCAGGACGGGAATTTTCCCTAAGACGGCATGGTCATGGGTTGCCTGATGGGCATCCCCCCAGCGTAGGGCATTGGGATCACGAGAGAAATTATCGCTTAGCCAAACGAGCGCATCATCCAATGCACGCGACGCAATTTGGTCACATGTTTCGACAGGGGCGCTTTGCAGGACATCACACCACGCAGATGCGCCCTCAATATCGCGATAGACCCGTTCAATGAACAACGGCTCTACATGGGTGAAATCATCAGCCAGTGGGCCCAGTTCATCGCGGATCAATCGATGTTGAATGGCGCGTAACCATGCAGAATAAATTAAAGGTTCAGGCAGATGTTCATTCATCTCGCCATTCCAATCCGCCAGTAGGGTCAGCGCGGTTGTTCGCTGCCAGGCCAATGTACCGCGTTCGCCCGCTTCGCCTGTAAACCACAGCTCTTTCCCAATCAGTGGCAACAGCGATTGCGCCGTAAAGCTGACAGTATCTAACTGCGCCTCGATCAAGCTTTCTCGTGTATGTACTTTACGCATTTCCATCAGGCGTTTTAGACAGTTAATTCGCTGGCTATCCCCCCATTCAAAGGACACATGATTTGGAAACGCCTTATCCGTTGTTCGGTTATTCGTGTTGCCAATGATCCCAGTTGCGGGGTTTATAACCTCTGGATTGTCGGCATAGGGCAGGCGCCCATCCCATTGATTCACATTGACCCACCCAAGTGCAGGCATCCTGCCTTGGGTTTGGTGATTGACGTCGCGTTTTGGTAATGCGCCAATCACCTTAAAACCAACGGTGTCACGGTCAATAAAGGTTACGTTTTGGGACGGGGCGATGTACCCGTTAAGTGCGTCGATGGCGTCTTTGACCGTATTCGCCCGGATCATGTTGAACGCGGCTGTCATTGTTGTATCGACAGAGGACAAGGCCGAAAATGAAAGGGATGGCCAATCTTCATATCCGCGTCTCCATCAGATGCCGTTCATATCGCATCACCGCCACTTGCGGTATACACCGCACCATCCCCAGACCCAAGGGCAGGC
>CAXABH010000452.1:0-1769 GCA_963966925.1 uncultured Rhodobacterales bacterium | reverse complement strand
TAACGCAGGACCCTCGCGTGCGGATCGTTGGGTTAATCTGATGGGGGATCCGCGAAATGATGCGGTTGATGTCATTGATTGGATTGAATTGGCTCCATTCCAAGAAACGCGGAATTATATCATGCGCGTGACCGAAAGTTTGCCAATCTATCAGGCGCGGCTTGGAAAAACCATTGCCCCCAAAAGTTTTCAGACTTTGTTAAAGGGGTCAAGTTTGTCGCTGCGCACGCCATAATGTGAACAGGCCGGCTGACACAACAATCGCGGCACCAACCGCCACGTGCATTTCCAGTGTTTCACCAAAAAACCACATGCCAATACCAGAGGCAAAAACCAGCTGTAAATATGCGAACGGTTGCACCGAACTGGCTTCTGCAACTTCAAAGCACTTGATTAGTAAATAATGGCCCAATGCGCCCAAAATACACAATATGGCCATCCATCCGTGATCCGGTGCGGTCATTGGTTCCCAGTTGCCGATGCCAATAATCGTCATGACAAAAGCCCCTACAAGACCTGTCCAAAAAAAGGAGGTCGCGGCACTGTCTCCGCGGGCCACATATCGTGTCAATAATCCATAAAGTGCGAACATGGATGCAGAAACCAGAGGGATCACAGCAGCAGGGGAAAAAACGGTGTAACCGGGTTTAAGGATGATGATTACACCAACAAACCCAACACAGATTGCCGCCCAGCGTCGCCATCCCACACCTTCGCCCAACACAGGCCCAGACAAGGCAGCAACCAATAAAGGATAACATGCAAAAACGGCATGACTCTCAATAAGTCCCAAAATTGTAAAGGCCGTCACCATCACGCAAATTTCAATGGCTAATATTGTGCCGCGCATGATCTGTAAAATTGGATATTTCGGCTTTAGTGCCGCTTGAATGCCGCCGGTTTGACGTGCGGTGATCGTGATAACAAAAGCGGCAAAAAACCAGTACCGGATCATAACGACTAAATACACATTATACGTGCTGCTTAGATACTGTGAAAATCCATCTTGCAGTGCAAAAACGAACGTGGTTGCAATCATATACAGAATGCCAAGGCGTGTGTTCGACTGCATTTTTATGCCTTTCGTGCGACGCTCATATGGCGTTTGCGGCCAAACCCTTTGACGCGTTCTACGTCAAAGCCCGCTTCCATCAGATTTCGGCGCACAAATCCTGCGGCTGTATATGTTGCGGCAGTACCGCCAGAGCGTGTCTTTTCATATACTGCATTCATCAAATTACGTTCCCACAACTCTGGGTTTTTTGCGGGTGAAAACCCGTCCAGATACCAACAATCCGCCTGACCGTTCCAATGTGAAACCGTTTCGCGTGCATCGCCTTTGATCAAATGCAAATGGGCGTCAGGCAGTGACAAGTTGCCTGTGTCTCTCAGTTGTTCCAACTGCGGGACAATTTCAGCGGCTATGTGGTGAATATCGGGAAATTGTTCATACGCTTTTTCCATATCCGCTGGTGTCATTGGGTAGGCTTCAAAGCTTGTGAAATGAAATTTGCCCTTAATATTATTTTTGCGCCATTGATCTAACGTTGCAATGAAATTCAATCCTGTGCCAAACCCTAATTCGGCGATCTGAAGTCCATCGACAAAACGCACTGGAAGGTTATTTCCATCCAAAAAGACATGGCGCGTCTCAGCAAGGCCGTTATCAAGAGAATAATACGGATCATCAAACTGGGTAGACACGGGGATTTTATCCTCGCGCCAGGTAAGGGACGGATGTGTGTTTTTCATGCGGGACCTTGCGAAAC
>CAXABH010000451.1:0-1780 GCA_963966925.1 uncultured Rhodobacterales bacterium | reverse complement strand
TCAATATTATGTCTGAGAGTGTTGATAATGTTATTAAAGATATTTCAGATACAATTGAAACCGGTTATGTTGTACATGATGCAGGAACTGGATGGAAATTAAATTATTTTGATTTTAATTTTGTTATGTTGAAGATTAATGATTATGAAATAAGTGTCATTATTGATAATCCTCGACCCCTTCATCTGGTTGCAAACGAATAACCAACGCATTGCGGTGTGATCCCGCATCAGGGCCAAAAATGGAATGCGGCGTTTCCTTAAACACCACTGCAATTTCAGAAGAGCGCGCGCGCATACGTTTGCCCGTCCGCATGTAAAAAGGTGTACCCGCCCAACGCCAGTTGCTGATATGGGTTTTCAGGGCCACAAAACTTTCGGTACGTGATCGTGGATTTTCCACAGCACTGCGATAATCGGGATGATCCCCATCTGCACTATATTGACCGCGCACCAAATGGTGGGGTTCCACAGGGTCAAGGGCGCGAATAACCTTAAGCTTTTCATCGCGCACAGCGTCTGGATCAAACTTTGAAGGAGGCTCCATCGCGATCAAACACAACAATTGCATCAAATGGTTTTGAACCATGTCCCGCATCGCGCCAGATTGGTCGTAATACCCACCACGCCCACCAACACCGACAGTTTCCGCAACAGTAATTTGAATGTGGTCAATGAATTGTGCGTTCCACAGCGGTTCAAACAACATATTGCCGAACCGTATAGCCATCAAATTTTGAACCGTTTCTTTTCCCAGATAGTGATCAATGCGATAAATCTGATCTTCATGGAAATGTTTGGCCAAGGTCCCATTCAGCGCACGCGCCGTTTCCAAATCCTTGCCAAAGGGTTTTTCAACAACAATACGACTATCCCGCAGGGCAATGTCATGTTCATGTAATCGTTCGGCCAGATCCCCAAACAACGCAGGAGCCACTGAAAAATAAAAAGCACGCACAAACCCATCGCGCATTTTTGATTTTAACGCCGTCCAGCCAGCACTGCCCTTAGCATCCACATGCAGATAGGATACGCGCGCTAAAAACTCGTCCAGATCGGCGTCGGAATGTTCAATTGGCCCAAATTCCAAAACCGCAGCACGCACAATACCGCGATATTCTTCATCGCTTAGTTCGGATCGGGCGGCCCCAATGATTTGCGCCTCTTGCGGCATTTGTCCCGAAAGGTGACGACGAAATAATCCAGGCAAAATTTTACGTTTTGCCAGATCCCCAGTGCCCCCGAATATTGTCAAATCAAAGGGGTCAACGGGTATAACGCGAGAAACCATTTTACATTCTTCCTTTGTTCACCGCTTTTGGCCAACCAATAATGTTAGCGCTAACTTGTTCGCCTTCTACTCTGACGTTGTATAAATGTCTAGGCATAAGAGTGCCTCACAAGAGTGTCATGTGCAATTGGAAAACCTTGCGCGTATCATTTCGCTTGATACTGTCAAAGTCACACACAAACAGGCGGCCTTATGAAAGATATTGAACAAAACGATCCTTCAGAAAAATTTGACCATCCAACCATCACAGCCAAAGGCGAAGAACGCGCCTGGGTTCGATTGGAAAAATTGGAAACACTTTGGGTCAACACGGGAACCCTGTGTAATATCGAATGCGTGAATTGTTATATCGAAAGTTCACCCACAAATGATCAATTGGTTTACTTCAAAGCAAGCGATTTACAGGCCTATTTGGACGAAATCACCGATCATAACATGCCCGTCACTGAAATTGGATTTACAGGCGGCGAACCTTTTATGAATGGCGAAA
>CAXABH010000450.1:0-1786 GCA_963966925.1 uncultured Rhodobacterales bacterium | reverse complement strand
CCGCGAGATGGAACGTATTGGTGGGATCACGGCAGAACTGCGGGGGGTTGCGGCAACATCGTGCATAACGTGTGACACGCGCCCACCCCTGTGGCAAATCAGGGCAAGTGCCGTGCGTCACGACACGCAAAAGCGCATAGTTCATTTCAAAAACGCTCAAGTAAGACTTGCAGATATTCCCATTCTGTATCTGCCCCGCCTGCGCATACCTGATCCCAGTCTGAAACGTGCATCGGGATTTTTAGTCCCCAGCATTCGGTCCACATCACGCCTAGGAACCGGTGTTGTAATCCCCTATTTCATCCCGATTGGAACGGACAAAGACATCACGCTTACGCCCTATCTGTCGCCTCAGACACGCACGCTTGAGGTACGCTACAGGCAAGTCGTTAAAAACGGATCCTTTACATTTGACGGCGCGATTTCAGATGATGATTTAGACAAGTCCGCATTGCGTGCCTATGGGCGCATTATTGGTAATTTCAACGTTTTAAATGGCTATAAACTTGGGTTCAAACTGCAATCTGTTTCTGATGACGCCTATGTTGGGGATTACCAACTGGATACCAGCGAAACCATGGAGTCCAGCGTTAAATTGGAACGCACACAGGATGATCAATACCAAGAATTCAGTCTGTCAAACTATCAATCCCTATACGACACCGAAGGGAACCGCTCGTATCTGACATCCTTTAGTCAAGTCGAACAACGCTTATCAATGCCACGCATCGGCGGAACGCTGTCTGTTCATGGGGAATTTTGGGGGGCTGCCCGCGGTTCAGATGTGGACGCACGAGGCCGTGATATTGCGCGTATAAACGCAGGCGTGCGATACCAACAGGCTTGGAATTTGGCGATGGGCACCCAGGTGTCGTTCGAACATGAAAGCAGGCTGGATCATTTTGTAATTGATCAGGACGATGCCTATAACACACATAATACAGCAAGCACGCATTCCAGTGCACTTACCCTGCGTTGGCCCCTTATTGGACGCAACAGCGCAGGCGCGCATTTCGTGGAACCGATTTACCAAATCGCAAACGTCCGCCAGTCCAATGACATAACACTTCCCGCCGAAGAAAGCACCCATATCGAATTTGATCAGGGGAATTTGCTTGCTCTATCACGCTTTCCTGCGCCGGATCGCGTGGAACAAGGACAGCGCACCGCATTGGGCATAAATTACAACCATCGTGGGACGACAGGGTATAATTGGGGCCTGTCAATTGGGAAAATAGAATGGCAAACGCAGGCTTCTGATTTTTCATTGGCTTCGGGGCTTGCTGGACAGAAATCGGACCTTTTGCTGGCAACACAGCTTGAAACGCCATTCGATCTAAGTTTTTACGCGCGCACGCTTTTGGATGATACGGGAAGATTAGGCAAATCTGAGGTTATTTCAAAATTCAACTTCAAAAAATATTCCGTTGACGGACGATATTCATTTTTACCCGCGGACACAGATGAACAACGCGAGGATGACATCGCGGAATGGACCCTGAAACAAAGCATTCAGGCGGGTGAAAACTGGCAATTTTCAAACAGTTTGCGCTTTGATTTGCAGGCGGATTCATTGGCGACAGCAGGGATTCGCATAAAATGGGACGGTCAATGTTCAAGTGTTTTTTTTTCTGTTGATCGCCGCTTTCTTTATCTTGGTACGTTTCCGCCGCAATCAACTTATGGCTTTCCCATTTCGTAAAAAGCCTTTAGACCAGGGGCCGAAAGTCGCCCGGTAAAACATTCATGTGGATAAGTAAGTTAAATTTTACACCTTTTATTCGCA
>CAXABH010000449.1:0-1791 GCA_963966925.1 uncultured Rhodobacterales bacterium | reverse complement strand
ACTGAGGGTGCAACAGCATGGCTGCAAGGCGTAAAGGATAATTTGGCACGCAAACCACAAGGCAATGATCGTGCACAGGTCAAGGCGATTTGGGCAGGTGAATGCGACATTTCTATTGGCAACACCTATTATATGGGGGCCATGCTATCGGATGCAGAACAGAAAGAATGGGCGGAAAGCGTTCAGATCATGTTCCCAACGTTTGAAAACGGTGGCACGCACATCAATATTTCAGGTGTCGCAATGGCAAAACATGCCCCTAACCCAGAAAATGCGTTAGCATTTATGGAATTTCTAACGTCTGCAAAGGCCCAAGAAATCTATGCAGAGGCCAATCATGAATATCCAGTTGCACCAGGGAGCCAAGCCAGCGCCTTGGTTCAAACATGGGGTGATTTCGAACCTGATCAGGTGAATTTGATGGATCTTGCTAAATTGCGTGGGCAAGCATTGCGATTAACCGAAACTGTTGATTTTGATGGTTGATCACTTGCATTCATTCTAACGTTTTAAAGGCGCCAAAGAAGGCGCCTTTATTTATTAGGTGTAGATCGCAACAGGGTTCCCCAGGGATGCCTCATCCGGGTGAACCCCAAGGCCTGAGCCATTGGGTAGATGCAAATGGCCATCGATATTTCGCGGACCACGGCCATCAGCAATGTCCACGGTTAACATGTCCTGACAGGCCCACACAGCACGGATATTCGCATCCGGTATTGTCGCGGCTAGATGCAATGCCTCGGCATCGGCCAGAACAGAGCCCCCCGTTGCCATAACAAAAATATCTATGCCGTGTGCCAAGGCAATATCACGAAGGCGTGCTGCCTTTGTCAGGCCGCCAACGCGGTTCAGTTTAATTCCAAACACCTCGGCCAGTCCGTCGCGCGCAATTCTTGCGCCGTCCTGCAAAGTGACCAGAGTTTCATCAACGCTAACTGCGGCACTATGTAGTGGACGAATTGCGGCGATATCGTCCAATGTTTCGCACGGCTGTTCAAATGTAACGCATAAATCAGTAGTCGCTTGCATGACTTGCAGTGCCTGCCAACGTGTCCAGCCCCGGTTGCAATCGTATAGGATGATTTCGTTTTCCGAACGATGCTCTTCGACATCCCGAATGCGTGCGATGTCGCGTTGGACGTCACCCCCAATTTTCACTGAATGTGCAATGTATCCGCGTTCGCGATAGCGGCCCATAACCTCGCGGGTTTCTTCGATGGTTTTTGCGCCAACAGAAGATGCGATTGGTTTGGGGGTACGCGATCCACCACCCATCAGATCCGCAATCGGTACGCCCGCACTTTGTCCTGCGATGTCCCAACAGGCCATGTCAACTGGCGATTTCGCATAGAGGTGCCCCGGTAAGGCGAGATCCATGGCGCGTTCAACGTCCAATACGCGGCGCGGGTCCAGCCCCATGATAAAGGGGGCCATGGTTTCGATACCGGCGCGAATACCTAGTCCATGTGCCGGCACATAGATGTGACCCCACGGGGTGCCTTCGCCCCAGCCAACATGCCCCTCGTCTGTTTCCACTTTGACCAGTGTTGCATCAAGGCATTCAAATTTCAGTCGTCCACCCGATAACCAATAGGGATATTCAAGTGGCAGATCGACTTGATAAACGGAAATACGTGAGATTTTCATACGAACCTCTGATGAATTTGGGTTTAGGGTTGAACAACGATATTGCCAGCGTGCTTTTTGGCGATAAAGGCTGTTTGTGCTGCCACTAATTCACAAAGCGGATAGGTCGCTGCAAGGGCTGGTTTAATGGCACCGCTTTCGATC
>CAXABH010000448.1:0-1806 GCA_963966925.1 uncultured Rhodobacterales bacterium | reverse complement strand
CCCCCAAACGCTCAACCGAAATTGTTTTGACAGCTAACAAATTTCGAAATAATAACAGCCCATGGGTTGGCGATGGCGTCGTCACTAATTTCGGTTAGAAAACCCATTAACCCATCCTGAACGCCGGGATCTTGCTTTGCCGTAATAGGGTGAGGAAGGTCGCGACCTCATCTTTTACAGCAGGTTTGATGTAAAGGAGTGTTTGATGGATCGTCCACAACAGTACCGTTTTCACCAAGGGGAAAAACAGCTCCCCTTTTCTTCTGATGAATATGATGCACGTCTTGCGGGTTTGCGTGCCATCATGCGTGCACAGGGCATTGATGCCTGTGTGTTCACATCTATGCATAACATCGCCTATTATTCGGGTTTTTTATACTGCAGCTTTGGTCGCCCCTATGGCTTGGTTGTCACGTTGAATGACAGTGTCACGATTAGCGCAGGTATCGATGCCGCCCAACCCTGGCGGCGATGCCATGGGGATAATATCACCTACACCGATTGGCAGCGAAACAATTACTGGCGCGCGATCAAAAGCGTGACAGGTGCCGGAAAAGCAATCGGGTATGAAGGGGATCATTTATCGCTTGCACAAAAAAGCCTGCTTGATGAATTTCTAACCCCAGCGCGGTCAGTTGATATAGCAGGTGATACAATGCGCCAGCGTATGCATAAATCCGCCACTGAATTGGACTTGATCCGCCATGGCGCAGCTGTTGCGGATGTCGGCGGATATGCCATTCGTGAGGCCATTTGCGAAGGGACGCGTGAAATTGACGTTGCAATGGCGGGGCGCAACGCAATGGAATTGGAAATTGCCAAACGCTTTCCCAATGCAGAGTATCGCGATACATGGGTTTGGTTCCAATCTGGCATCAACACCGATGGTGCACATAACCCTGTTACGTCACGCATGTTGCAGCGTGGGGATATCCTATCGCTGAACACCTTTCCAATGATATCAGGGTACTACACCGCGCTGGAACGCACATTGTTTGTGGGCGAAGTTGACGATGCATCCTTGGCGATTTGGAACGCAAATGTTGCTGCCCATGAATATGGGATTAGCCTATTGAAACCAGGCATGTCCTGTGCCGAGGTCACCCAGAAAATCAATGCATTTTTTGAAGATCGTGATTTGCTGCAATACCGCACGTTTGGATATGGTCACTCATTCGGCGTACTAAGCCATTACTACGGCCGCGAGGCGGGATTGGAATTGCGTGAAGATATCGACACCGTATTGCAGCCTGGAATGGTGATATCCATGGAACCGATGCTGACCATCCCAGACGGTCAGCCAGGCGCAGGTGGATATCGTGAGCACGACATCCTAATCATCACCGAAGATGGCAACGATAACATCACGGGCTATCCCTACGGCCCTGATTTCAATGTTGTAGGCTAATTCATTGCCTGCCCAGAACATCAATCCGGGCAGGCAATATCACATTCATCAGAAACGTGATCCATCAATGGGAAGACCCGCCAAGCGGATAATTGACGCAAGACTCCATCTGGGATTGCCGCTAAGGCCATTGTCCTGTGTCAGGTCCAGCTGTTCTTCCATTGACTTCAACAATGGATCATCATCGGGTGTCCAATCGGGTTTGATATTCACCCATGACATGCCATCAGCCTTTAGCAATCCCGCGAACGTGGCGCAGATAATCAGGGACCCAACACGCCCCAACATTTGTCCACCATTTGCACCAGGCAATTTTTCCGCCTCTTTTAGGATATAATACCATAAGGCATCTGGTTCATCCGTATCCAAGCGCTGTGGCGTAACCCCAAATTTACAAG
>CAXABH010000447.1:0-1807 GCA_963966925.1 uncultured Rhodobacterales bacterium | reverse complement strand
TGATGAACTGCCCGCGCGCTAAGTTCCGTTCAAAAACCTGATCACGGACTCCGCGGCCAAGACTCCTGGGGCTGGTGCGCCCCTGCCCAATATGTCCATGGTTTTACGTAATATCTGCAATTGCTCTTGTGGTGCCTTTAACGTTTCCAGCAAGGCTGGCGCAATCAAATCAGCCTGACAATTTTTGCCAATAAACTCTGGAATAATCCGCGTATCTGTTACCAAATTCGCTAATGTGACCGTATCGGTGATTAACATACGTCCAATAATCTGTCGTGACACCCACCCCATATCATAGGCGATCACCATAGGTGTATCGTTGGCGGCCAATTCAAGCGAGACTGTCCCAGATGCAGCCAGTGCCACATCCGCCGCGCCAAAGGCTGCGTGTTTGGCGGCCTCATAACCGGCCTCTCCTAATTCGCGATGGTCTAATATAATGGGACGAATGGGCCAGTCTAGGACTGCCTCTTGCACGGCACCAACCACTTGGGGTGCCGCAGGCAGAACGAATTGCAGATCTGGCATGGATTGACGCGCCAATGCCACTGTTTCACCAAATGGCGCCATCAATTTTGAAATTTCGCTATTGCGCGATCCCGGCAGGATCAATGCCAAAGGGGACGCCCCAATTCCAAGATCATGGCGAAATGCATTCGCTTGGGCATCGGTTGCTATGGGGTCTGTTACAACAGGGTGGCCCACAAAATCACACGACATACCAGCGTGCCGCATTAACGCAGGTTCAAACGGAAAAAGAGCCAACACATGATCAATGAACCGCGCCATTTTATCTGCGCGCTTTGGACGCCACGCCCAAACAGTTGGCGCAACATAATGCACAGTTGGAATATCAGTTTTGGCGTGAATAATTTTTGCCAAACGCAGGGAAAATTCAGGGGCATCAATTGTTATCAACACATCCGGATTTTGCGCGATAATATACTCCGCTGTTTCGTTCAAACGCCGTTTTAGTCGTGGGTATTGCTTTAGGATTTCGACAATGCCCATGACTGACAATTCCTGCATCGGAAACAAGCTATCCATACCCCGCGCCAGCATGCGTGGACCTGCGACACCAATGAAATCAGCGGGCTGTTCAAGTATCGCATCAAATCCGTCAATCAAGGACGCGCCCAATTTATCACCCGATGCTTCGCCAACAATCAACGCGATTTTCATGCAAACGCCTCGGCAACTAAGATGAAAATTCCGTGGCGTTTTGCCCGTTCGATCGTTTGCGGCACATCAACGACCACGCAGGCATCTGGCGATATCACAACACCCGATAAACCAGCCGCGGCCACCTGTTCGATGGTTTCAGGTCCAATGGTCGGCATATCCACACGCAGGTCCTGACCCTCTTTTGGCCGTTTCACGAATACCCCACCGTTGGGTCCGCGCAACTGGGGCGCCGTGGACGCCACAAATGACAAAAGCGCATCAGTGCCTTGCAAGGTTTCAATACCTAAAACCAAACCGTTTTCAACAACCACCCCCTGCCCCACATCCAATGGCGATAACATTTTTAAAACCTGATCCGCGCGCGTAATATCATGTTTAACAGCGTCAGGCACCTGTGCGACCAAAACGCCAGCTGGCTGTGTTAGGGGCAACAAAGCATGCGCCCCAATCACACTAAACCCCTGTCCTTCGATCAAGGCGATTAGATGGCGCAATAGATAATCATCCCCTTGGGTCATAGCCGCCATCAAAGCAGGGAGCGCCGATTTGGTAAAATCATCTAACAACTGAGGCGCAAAATCTGGGCGCGACATCGCACCTGCCATAACGATGTGGGTAACGC
>CAXABH010000446.1:0-1807 GCA_963966925.1 uncultured Rhodobacterales bacterium | reverse complement strand
GGATAAGGGCGGTGATATCGAGCTGTCCAAATCAAATATTTTGCTGATCGGCCCAACTGGGTGCGGTAAAACCCTGTTGGCCCAGACGCTTGCACGTATTTTGGATGTGCCCTTTACGATGGCAGATGCAACCACATTAACCGAGGCGGGATATGTGGGCGAAGATGTTGAGAATATCATCCTAAAGCTATTGCAGGCCTCAGAATATAATGTCGAACGTGCGCAACGTGGCATTGTGTACATTGACGAAGTTGATAAGATTACCCGCAAATCCGAAAATCCGTCAATCACGCGTGATGTATCGGGCGAGGGTGTGCAGCAGGCCTTGTTGAAATTAATGGAAGGCACGGTTGCGTCGGTTCCTCCGCAAGGGGGGCGCAAACACCCACAACAAGAATTCCTGCAGGTTGATACGACAAACATTCTATTCATTTGCGGTGGCGCTTTTGCTGGTTTGGATAAAATCATTGCACAGCGCGGCAAAGGTAGCGCGATTGGGTTCGGCGCAGATGTGCGTGATAATGACAATCGTGGCGTGGGCGAAACGTTCAAAGAGTTGGAACCTGAAGATCTATTGAAATTCGGTTTGATTCCCGAATTCGTCGGCCGTTTGCCTGTTCTTGCGACTTTGGAAGACTTGGATGAAGACGCATTAGTTATCATTTTGACACAGCCAAAGAATGCGTTGGTGAAACAGTATCAGCGTTTGTTTGACATTGAAGACACGCAGCTGACCTTTACGGACGAAGCTTTGCAAGCAATCGCTAAACGTGCCATCGAACGTAAAACTGGCGCGCGTGGCTTGCGCTCGATCCTCGAAGAAATCCTGCTTGATACAATGTTTGATTTGCCTGGCATGGAAAACGTCGATGAAATCGTTGTGAATGAAGAGGCGGTTACAACCAAAGCAGGGCCATTGGTTATTTATGGCGACGCTCAGCGCGAACCAGCCAGCGCGGGATAATTGAATGACGCCTACTGGACCTATAGGGGGTTCTGGTGCATAAGGCGCACACGGTTTTTGACGGAGAGTCACATGGGTATCTTGAACACAATTCTTCGGGCGGTCACATGGTGGAACGGCCAGACGCTGAACACGCAATTTTATACATGGCGTAAGGGCGTGAAAGTTGGCGAAGATGATCAAGGAAACACATATTACACCTGCCGTCAGGGCAAGCGCCGTTGGGTAATTTTCAATGGTGAGTCTGAGGCAAGCCGTGTGAATGCGGATTGGCACGGTTGGCTACACCATACATTTAAAGAACCCCCAACAGAGCGTCCATTGGCGCATAAAACTTGGGAAAAATCGCATCAGGAAAACCTAACAGGGACAGCATTGGCATATGCGCCTGCTGGATCGTTGCGTCAGGCGAAACCTGCTGATCGCCAAGATTATGAGGCGTGGCAACCGGAATAGACCAATGAGTGAGAATAAAACCGAAGTCACAATAGGCGCATTGGTTTTAGCCGTTGCCATCGGCTTTGTTCTTTATGTTGGCCAATCAACGGGTATCTCTGCATCAACCTCTGGATATCAAATCACTGCGGCGTTTCGCTCAGCAGAGGGTATTTCTACGGGTACTGACGTGCGCCTAGCAGGTGTCAAAATCGGTACTGTAACTGACATGACCCTGAACCCAGAAACATACCGTGCTGAGGTACAGTTTGCTATCCAAGATGGAATTGAAATTCCGGATGACAGCACCTTTGCCATTGAATCAGAGGGATTGCTGGGGGGACAGTATGTCGAGGTGGTGCCTGGCGGGTCATTTGATTATCTTGTCGATGGCGATGCCGCTATGGA
>CAXABH010000445.1:0-1808 GCA_963966925.1 uncultured Rhodobacterales bacterium | reverse complement strand
GGTGGCACGATCCCTGGGATTTCACGCAGTCGATCCCGTGTTTGATCCAATGATGGAATACAAGAAATCAAACCACGGGTGTAGGGGTGTTGTGGATGATCCAAAATATCATCGGCGCGACCCTCTTCAATGATGCGCCCTGCGTACATGACTGCGACACGATCAGCCATTTCACTGATCGCACCCATGTCATGCGTGATCAAAATAATTGCGGCGCCAAATTCCTGTTGAACTTCGTTCAGCAAATCAAAAATCTGCGCTTGGACGGTGACGTCCAATGCAGTTGTTGGTTCATCTGCAATCAGGATTTTTGGCCGGCAACTGACCGCCATGGCGATCATCACACGTTGACGCATACCACCAGAGAGTTGGTGGGGAAAATCGCGCGCGCGTTTTTCAGGACTGGGAATGCCCACTCGGTCCAATAATTCAACGGCTTGTTTAAGCGCATTTTCATGATCTAATTTTTGGTGCAGCGTAATCGCCTCGGCAATTTGATCCCCAACCGTGAAAACTGGATTTAATGAGGTCATGGGTTCCTGAAAAATCATGGCCATATCTGATCCGCGCAAACTGCGCAGTTGGGCAGGGGGTAATCCGATTAATTCGTTCCCTAAAAATTTAATCGATCCTGCAGCAAGTTTGCCTGGCGGTGTCGGGATCAACCCCATCAGGGACAGCGCAGTAATGGATTTACCGCATCCGCTTTCCCCCACTATGCCCAACGTTTCACCCTGGTCGACGTGAAACGAAACACTGTCCAATGCAGTGACGGTTCCGTATCGGGTGCCAAAAGTGACCTTTAGGTCCGAGACATCAAGTAATCTGGTCATCTCTCTCTCAGCTTTGGGTTAAAGGCATCATTTAGTCCGTCGCCAACAAGGCTGACGGAAAATACAGTTAGAAAAATTGCAAGCCCGGGGAAGGTAACAGGCCACCATGCATCCAGAATGTATTCCCGGTTCATGCCGATCATCAATCCCCAGCTCATTTTGTTGGGATCACCTAGACCTAGAAAACTAAGCCCCGCTTCAAATAAGATTGCGACACCAACAGTTAGCGTGGCCGATACAATCAGTGGGGGTGCTGCATTCGGGATAATAACGCGCCACATGATACGACTATTTTGCGCACCAATCGCGCGTGCTGCGGTCACATACTCTAACTCTTTTATACGTAGGAATTCGGCACGTGTCAGACGCGCGGTTTGTGGCCAACTGACAACGCCAATCGCAATCGCAATTGTGATTAGGTTGGGCGAAAATAGGGTAACCAAAACCATAGCAAATAGCAGCGCTGGCAAGACCTGAAAAAATTCCGTGATGCGCATCAATAATGTATCGACCCATCCGCCGTAGTACCCTGCAAATGCACCTAAAGTGATGCCAATCACCATGGTGATGATCGCAGCAGACGCGCCCACCGCTAGTGTTGGTGCGCCACCTGTCAGTAGGCCTGCGATGATGTCACGACCCAGGTAATCTGTTCCAAATGGAAATTCTGGTGTCAGCAACGGCGGTTCATGGGGTGCCCATACGATTTCATATGGATCACCCGTAAAAACAAATGCTCCGTACAGCGTGATTAGGATGATCATAATCAGGATAAACAGCCCGAACATTGCCGGGATATTGCGGCGGAACATGCGCCATGCCTCTGCCATTGGGCTTTGGGCACGCAATGTGTTTTCAAGATCACTCATGACTTCCCTCGCAATCTTGGGTCTGCCAAACGATAACTTAGATCGGTAATCAGATTTGCAATGACAACCATGGCTGAGGCAAAGAACAGCACACCCATGATCGTGG
>CAXABH010000444.1:0-1814 GCA_963966925.1 uncultured Rhodobacterales bacterium | reverse complement strand
GAATTGTGCTTCAGCATCTAGGCGGATGCGTTTGTCGCGTTCTTCCGCGTAGCGCTCGGCAAGCGCATTGGGATCGAATCCAAGTGTCTCGTTGGAAATTGCGTTGTCACTTGTGCTCATAGTCGGCCACCCCCAGAAACTAGTCCGTAAGCATACCCCATGTCGCGTACTTGTTCGGCGATTTTTTCGATCATCGAGGCTTTGTTCACCTGATAGGGGATTTCGTCGATTACAATCGCATAGCGATCTTTGCGAATTTCCTCGACGCGCGTTTTTGATCGAATGATCACACTGCCGCGCCCTTCAATATAGGCTTTTCGCGCACCTGATCGACCCAGCATAAGCCCGCCAGTTGGGAAATCAGGACCAGGAACGTATTGGATTAAATCTTCGGATGTTAGATCGGGGTTGTCGATCAAGCTCAATGTGGCATCAATCACTTCGCCCAAATTGTGCGGTGGAATGTTCGTGGCCATACCAACTGCAATACCGCCAGCGCCATTGACCAACATATTTGGAAAACGTGCAGGCAGGACAGTTGGTTCCTGATCTTTGCCGTCATAGTTGTCTTGGAAATTGACAGTGTCCTTGTCAATATCCGCCAGCAAGAACGCAGATGGTTTGTCCATGCGCACTTCGGTGTAACGCATAGCTGCGGGGTTATCCCCATCCATGGAACCAAAGTTGCCCTGACCATCCAATAGGGGCAGCGACATAGAAAAATCCTGTGCCATCCGTACCAATGCGTCATAAATAGCGCTGTCGCCGTGGGGGTGGTATTTACCCATCACATCGCCGACAGGACGCGCTGATTTGCGATAGGATTTATCGTGCGAATTTCCCGTTTCATGCATCGCATACAAAATACGGCGATGAACGGGTTTTAAACCATCGCGCAAATCAGGGATGGCGCGGCTTACGATCACGCTCATCGCGTAATCGAGATAGGATGTTTTCAGCTCATCCGTGATCGAAACAGAGGGCCCATCAAACTGCATACGCTGGGGTTCATTGTCTTCGTCTGTTTCTGGTGTTTCAGGTGTATCAGTCACGGAGTGTTGCCTGTCTTATTTACGCTATATTTTGTTATACTGGTGTATATCAGACCGCCTATCTTGGGTGCAATGTCTTTTCACTGAATCCGCAGCTGGTTTAGAGAATAAACACCGATTTTTGATAACGATCCACGAAATTTGGCAATGGAATGCCCCAAAATTACAAAGCCGACCCAGCGGTCGGCTTTGTTACGTGAATTTCGATCCGTCTTATGGGAAAATACGTGTGTATTTGGTGCCGTCTAATGTGACGCCAACGCGCAGGCCAGCTTGACCAAAAACCAGGGGCACGACCTCGGACAAAACAGTGGTTGTATCTGCGCGCAATGTCTCACCTTGGCGGCCACCTGTGAAATCAATATTGCCGCCCACTTCAACGCCCTGTGAATTGCGGAAATTCGCAAGCGCATCATCCGTCATAAAAAACAGGGCATGCGCATATTGTTGTGCCCCGATTTGCAAACCCATAGTTGCGAAGGAGGCAGAGTAGTATTCCTGAGTGACGTTATCAATGCGCAATGCACCGCGCCCGTACCCGCCACCAAAGCCAAACCCGGCCTCTGTGATCAGCGGCATGATCAAAATACCGGATGCGCGCGCGCTAAGTTGTACAGTTTCGGGATATTCTAGATACATCTGTTCCAATGTCGTATCGACCCGCGCATCAATACGCGCCGCGCCATCTTCTGTATTGCGTTTAGGAAGCGCTTCTTTGACATTTTCAACAGCGGCGCAGCCCGCGACAAAAGTCGCCAGTGT
>CAXABH010000443.1:0-1815 GCA_963966925.1 uncultured Rhodobacterales bacterium | reverse complement strand
TAGAACATACGCGACATAATATAGGATGCGCATCCTTTTAGGGCCGCAAAATCGTCTAGGACCAGATGCACCGAAAACTGTTCGTTAAATGGACCAAACCGTCCTTTGTCCCGAAAACTTTGGGAAAAGACATCTGATGACAAATAAGGTTCTAGTGCGCGCGCCACGCCACCAATAAGGTATAGCCCCCCCAAAGGCAGGTTTGCGAGGGCCATGTCGCCATAAACAGATCCAGCAAATCGCGCCTGCATTTTGGCAACTTCAACGGCGGTTTTATCGCCAGTGCGCGCGGCGTCCATGATGTCAGCCGCGCTTCTATCTTGTCGCTGGTTTATGGCGTGATCCAGCCGCTCTAATCCGCGTCCCGCCAGCACATGTTCGTTTGACGTAAACCCCTCGGTCGATTGGATATGCGCGACGATTTTCGCCTGTTCTGCGGATGCCACGGCGATGCGTGCATGTCCGATTTCTGACGGGGGAACATATCGCCCTGCGGATGTGTGAAAAACGGGGGCCGCATTAAACCCTGTGCCCATACCGATCACAATTTTTGTGTCATTGTCATGTACCTGATGGGTGCCTGCCAAAACGCAACGCGTGTCGTTTTTATCCAGCATATGCAGAGAATAGCCTTGGGCCTGTAAATCGTTGATGACGCCCACTTTTGTTGATCCTGTGGCCGACCCGATGTCACGTGCATCTATAACCCAATCTAGGTTTGTCATTTCGGCACGATCACCTGAAACAGGGCCCGCAGCCGCCACGCAAACGCGATCTAATGTTCCGGGGTTTTGGTCATCTAAATAGGTTTCGATCACAGATTTCAAATCACGAAAATCTGAGTTGGGGTACTTCTTTACGCTTTCCGCCATCAGGGCATGACCCCGCGTTAGTGCCACGCGCGTGTTCGTCCCACCAATATCTAAGACTAAGCATAGGTCGTCTGTCATATCGCTCCCCGTTCTTGCAGGAGGTTTATTCAGGGTTGCCGCAATACTCAAGTGATTAATCCGGTGGATCCAACTTACATCAATCTTGATCATAGTTTTTTGCCATCTCTGCCGTTGATAGGTTGATCACTGGTTGGAGGTGGCAGAACTGACCATGTATTGGTGTAAAGCTCTTGCGTTTAACTGTCTTTGTTGTTGGCTTAATTTTCGACAGACGAATTCCTCAAAGTTCAAGAGATTCAGCAAAGATTGTATTTCCGAACTCAAAAATTCCAGCACCGGCAGCGATGTCACTGATCGCGGATAGTAAATCAGCGCGCATCCGTTTCTGTTCAACGGTGAAGTCCCATCTCATGGTATTGACCATTTGGCAAGTTCGTCATGGGTGAATCGCGTGCTGCGCAGTTTGCCGACTTTCGGGCGGCGTCAAGCAATTTAAACAGTCTGACGTAATCTAGACTTGAGGGGGCGAACAAATCTTTGCCCTTTATAACGCAATTACAGCGACCAATCACAAAATTAAGACCAGTCCCAAACGCGGTGAGAAGGAAAATAATATCGCGCACGGTATCATCTTTGCCTGTGCTTCTCATGCCTCTGGGCCAGAAGAAGTTTGGAAACTGGAAATTAGGAGTTTCGCTGATCCGCTTCGTTCCACGTATGTTGATAGTCACTTTGCTGTGGGGATATGGCTGTTGCTTTCACTGATTGTTTCCTGACGAAATAGATCAGTAGCTTAATGCCACCTCCGATTGTTAAACGCCTTAACTCATTATCACGTTGCATACCGCGCGCTTCTGAAGGTTCAATGTGAATTGCGTCTTTGGAAAACCAATCGCGCATCGCGTTTATTTTACAGTCAATA
>CAXABH010000442.1:0-1820 GCA_963966925.1 uncultured Rhodobacterales bacterium | reverse complement strand
CGACAATATGAAAGCCTCAATCCACAGGGTTTGTTGCGGCCTCTTTCATTTCATCCGTCTTATCATCATCCTTTATCGAAAAGAAAACTTTGCCAGATTTTGGCAAATCCATCCCAGCGCCCATCTGTGCCTTTAGAAATGCACGACCAAAATTACGATCCCATCCCATGACTTCACCAGTTGAACGCATTTCTGGACCCAAAAGTGTATCAACACCAGGGAAACGGGCAAATGGCATAACCGCTTCTTTTACGCTAAACCATGGCAACTTAGGATCGGCCAATGTCATAGGATCAGCAGATGGAATTTGTTTGTCGTACGACACGTCGCGGTAAGGTTCACGCTTTGAGAAGTTTGAGAGCGGTTCTCCGGCCATCAAACGTGCTGCGATGGATGCAATGGCGCTGTCGGTCGCTTTTGCAACAAACGGAACAGTACGCGACGCACGTGGATTTACCTCGATCAAATAAATTTCGTTGTCTTTAACTGCAAACTGAACGTTCATCAGACCAACAACATTCAATGCTTTGGCCAGTGCTTCCGTTTGTTCATTCAGTTCATCCGTAATCGCTTTGGATAGGCTGTGTGGAGGCAATGAACACGCACTGTCGCCCGAATGAACGCCCGCTTCTTCGATATGTTGCATGATACCCGCAACATGTACGTTTTCCCCATCGCAAAGAGCATCGACATCGCATTCTACAGCACCAGACAGATAGCTATCTAACAAAACAGGGCTATCACCAGAGACAACAACAGCATTCGAAATGTAACGCTTCAGCTGGTCCATATCGCGCACAATTTCCATCGCACGGCCACCCAAAACGTATGAGGGACGAATAACCAATGGGAACCCAATTTCTGCTGCAATTTCCAACGCTTGCGCATCTGTACTGGCAATTCCATTTTTAGGTTGCTTCAATCCAAGCTGGTTGACCAGCGCCTGGAACCGTTCACGGTCTTCTGCCAAATCAATTGCATCAGGCGATGTTCCAAGGATTGGAATCCCCTCTGATTCAAGCGCGTTTGCAAGTTTCAATGGCGTTTGACCACCAAACTGTACGATCACACCATGTAGCGTTCCGTATTGTTGTTCTGTGCGCAGAATTTCCATCACATGTTCAAATGTCAGTGGTTCGAAATACAGACGATCGGACGTGTCATAATCCGTTGAAACCGTTTCAGGGTTACAATTAATCATAATGGTTTCATAACCCGTATCTGTTAACGAGTAGCAGGCATGACAGCAGCAATAGTCAAATTCGATACCCTGGCCAATACGGTTCGGTCCACCACCCAAGATAACGACTTTTTTCTTGTCTGATGGTCGCGCCTCGCATTCAACTTCACCCATCATTGGGGCTTCGTAGGTTGAATACATATAGGGTGTCTGCGCCTCAAACTCAGCCGCGCATGTGTCAATCCGCTTAAATACAGCCGTAACGCCCAGACCATGACGTGACTTACGCACATCAGCTTCGGTAAAGCCTGTCAATTTAGCCAAACGCGCATCGGTAAAGCCCATCATTTTCAAACGGCGCATATCAACAGTTGCTGTGGGCAAACCATTCTGACGTACTTTTTCCTCTGCCTCAACAATTTCACGAATACGATCAAGGAACCAAGGATCAAACTTGGTGACACCATGAATTTCATCATTGCTAAGTCCGTGGCGCATTGCCTGTGCGATTGTGCGCATGCGATCAGGTGTTTGTTTACTAATCGCTTTGATTACGTCTGACTTCTCAGGCGCCCCTTCGATGTCGTCTTCGTCAAAACCTGATAGGCGCGTTTCCATCGAAGTAAGCGCTTTTTGCAAT
>CAXABH010000441.1:0-1822 GCA_963966925.1 uncultured Rhodobacterales bacterium | reverse complement strand
CACCCCCCAACAATGTCACCAATACAATGGCCACAACAACGGCAACCTCGGTCGGGGACATTGATTTTGGGGCCACCTTTTGTGCATCATCAGCCGATAGGATACGCCTGGATACTTCGGTGCGCAGACGCTTTGCCTCATCTTGTGTAAGTGTCCCACGCGCCTCATCGCGTTCAATTTCGCTTAACTGATCCTTGTAAATGGCCAGTTGCGTTTCGTTTTCGTCCTGTGGGAGGGGCGAAACCAATGTGCGAAACAAAAAAAACGCAAGGATGAGTGTCGCACCCGTTGCAATGATCCAGAACGTCATGTTCCCTCCATATCAGTTGGGACATATATAACGATCATACTGTTGGTTATAAAGAGGAAAACAACAAGCTGGCCCAGATGTCGCAAGTCGGCTGTGTTGTGACGCACTGGATCGTAGAAAATCTGGTATATGCAGGCATATGTGAGCAACACTCGAAAAACCGGATTCGAAATCACATGAGACGTTATTCTGCATTTGCAATCGCGCGCGAAGGGGCCCGTTATCACACAGGCTGGGAACGCGCATGGAAATCACCTACTCCTAAAAAACGCTATGATGCCATTATTGTTGGCGCGGGCGGGCATGGATTGGCCACTGCTTATTTCTTGGGCAAAAACCACGGAATTAAAAATGTTGCGATCCTAGAAAAGGGATGGCTGGGCGGCGGCAACACAGGCCGTAATACAACCATCATCCGTTCAAACTATCTTCAGGATCCATCTGCTGCGATTTATGAAAAAGCGCGCAGTTTGTATGAAACGATGAGCCAGGATTTGAACTATAACGTCATGTTTTCACCGCGTGGGGTGATGATGTTGGCGCAGACAGAACATGAAATCCGTGGCTATGAACGCACCGCACACGCGAATGCACTGCAGGGCGTGTCGACTGAATTCATTTCCCCACAGCGTGTGAAAGAATTGGTTCCTATCATTAACATTAACGGTCCGCGTTATCCGGTTTTGGGCGCGCTCTGGCAACCCCGTGGTGGAACGGCGCGTCACGATGCAGTTGCATGGGGATATGCGCGTGCCTGTTCTGATATGGGCATGGACATCATCCAACAATGCGAGGTCACAGGCGTGCGTCGTGATGGCGACAAGGTCATCGGCGTTGACACCACCAAGGGCGCGATTGATTGCGACAAGCTTGGTGTTGTGGTTGCGGGTCATTCGGGGGTTTTGGCCGATATGGCAGGGTTCCGTTTGCCGATTGAGTCCGTGGCGCTTCAGGCGTTGGTATCTGAACCGATCAAACCCTGCATGGATGTGGTTGTGATGGCCAATACGGTGCATGGGTATATGTCCCAATCGGACAAGGGTGAAATGGTTATCGGTGGCGGCGCGGATGGGTACAACAACTATACCCAACGCGGATCGTTCCATCATATCGAAGAAACCGTGCGCGCCTTGGTTGAAACATTCCCAATGATCAGCCGTTTGAAAATGCTGCGCCAATGGGGTGGGATTGTCGATATGACAGGCGACCGTTCGCCCATTATTTCGAAAACGCCTGTTGAAAATATGTTTATCAACTGCGGTTGGGGCACAGGCGGGTTTAAGGCGATCCCGGGATCAGGTTGGGCTATGGCTGAATTGATGGCCAAAGGCGCATCACCACTTGCCGACGAATTCAGCATGTGGCGGTTTGGTGAAGGTAAATTCATCGACGAAAGCGTTGCAGCCGGTGTGGCGCACTAAGGAGGGTTACAGATGTTACTATTAGAATGTCCTTGTTGCGGCGCAAAATGTGAAGAAACCGAGCTAAGCCCAGGAGGTGAGGCGCATATCA
>CAXABH010000440.1:0-1825 GCA_963966925.1 uncultured Rhodobacterales bacterium | reverse complement strand
CTATTACACAGGCCCCGTGTTTGAGGCTGAACTGACCTTTGAAATCTTTGATGAACAGGAGCCGCCATTTTGGTCAACTCTGGTAATGCCAATGCATTCACTGGGAAATTTGGCTTTGCATCAGTTGGGGCGATTACGAATGCAGTTTCTGCGATTACAAACACACCTACTGAACGTGTTTTCACATCGTCAACCGGGGTGATTGGTGAGCCATTGCCGCATGATCGTGTCATCGCAGTCATCGATGAGTTGCACGGCAATTTATCTGAACACGGACTAAAGGATGCGGCGCATGCAATCATGACCACTGACACCTATGCAAAAGGTGCAAGTGCTGTTGTTGAAACCCCCGCAGGTCGTGTAAATATCGCCGGCATTGCCAAGGGTTCTGGAATGATCGCACCAGATATGGCAACCATGTTGGTTTATATTTTCACCGATGCAAAAATTGATCAAACTGTTTTACAACAGATGATTTCGTCGATTACTGATCAGACATTCAATTGTATTACAGTCGACAGTGATACATCCACCTCAGATACCCTCTTGGCTGTGGCCACCGGCGCTAGCGGGATTGTAATAACAGAAAAAGATCAAGAGTTTTACGCTGGTTTGAATTCAGTGATGCTTGAACTTGCGCATCTTGTTGTTCGGGATGGCGAGGGTGCTACTAAATTTGTTGAAATCAATGTGGTAGGTGCTGATAATGATGAGGATGCGAAAACACATGCGATGGCCATTGCAAATTCACCATTAATCAAAACAGCGATTGCCGGCGAAGATCCCAATTGGGGTCGTGTTGTTATGGCAATTGGAAAATCAGGTGCGGCTGCAGACCGTGATCGGTTGTCAATTTCGTTTGGTGACATTTTAGTTGCGAAAGATGGATGGGTCGCTGATGGGTATCGCGAAGACGATGGTGCGACCTACATGCAGAATGATCACATCGTAATAAATGTAGATGTCGGTTTGGGCGAAGGAAAATCAACCGCATGGACGTGTGATTTAACGCATGGATATATCGAAATTAACGCGGATTATCGGTCATGAAGATTATTTTGGTTTCGGCAGTTGCGCTAATTGACCCTGACGGGCGTGTTTTGTTGGCACAGCGACCTGCTAGTAAATCCATGGCAGGCTTGTGGGAGTTCCCGGGTGGCAAGGTTGAGGCAGGTGAAACGCCCGAAGATGCGCTGGTCCGCGAATTACACGAAGAGTTGGGTATTGAAACCTGGTCTAGCTGTTTAGCGCCACTTACGTTTGCATCGCATACCTATGATGATTTCCACTTGTTGATGCCGCTATATGCCTGCCGAAAATGGGATGGAATTGTTCAGGGAAAAGAGGGCCAAGAATTGGCCTGGGTGCGCGCTCAGGATTTAAACAAATATCCGATGCCACCGGCGGATATTCCCATCATTCCCATTTTACGAGATTGGTTATAAAAAACGCCCCAATATGGGGCGTTTTTTGTTAATCTAGCGTACGTTCAACTTCTTCTCGTTCGAATATCTCGATTACATCTGCAGGTCGGATATCGTCATAGTTTTCGAATGCCATCCCACATTCCTGACCAGACTGAACATCTTTGACTTCGTCTTTAAAGCGTTTCAACGTTTTCAGCGTTCCTTCGTGGATCACCACATTGTCGCGCAATAGGCGCACACCTGCGCTGCGACGCGCAACACCTTCGGTCACGATACAACCTGCGACCTTGCCAACGCCAGAAACCTTGAACACTTCTTTGATAGAAGCGTAGCCGATAAAGTTTTCACGGAGATCGGAAGAGCGTCGTGTAGGGAAAGAGTGTAGATCTCGGTGGTCG
>CAXABH010000439.1:0-1826 GCA_963966925.1 uncultured Rhodobacterales bacterium | reverse complement strand
CCGGTCCAACAATTGTGATTTCGGAAAAATTTTGTTTGGGGCATTGATGAAAATTTCGAACAAACGCAATTCTTTGGTGCGCAATTTCACCTCGGCTCCATTGACAATAAGTGTCCCTGCAAGGGAATCAAATTCGATTTCCCCATAACTTATTGTGTTCTGTGCGGCCCCCGTTTGACGCCGTAAAACCGCGCGGCAGCGGGCCTCAAGTTCGGAAAAATCAATTGGTTTTACCATGTAATCATCTGCGCCCAAATCCAAAATTCCAACGCGATCTGACACTTCGGATCGGGCGGTTAGCACGATTACAGGTGTGCGTGATTTGGCCGAGCGGTGCTGTTGCAAAAAGCTGCGCCCATCCCCATCAGGTAACATTATATCCAATAAAATAAGATCATATTGCGCAGTAGCCGTGTAATCCCATGCTGTTGTTAGGTCAGTGGCATGATCCACAATGTGGCTATCCAAACTTAGGCGTTCGATCACGGCATTTGCCAAGGCTTGGTTGTCCTCAATCAGAAGAAAGCGCATGTTTCGATTAAGCCCCAGTTTAACGTGTCAGGTGTGTGTCAGATTGATCTTTCACAAAGTCAAAGCATGTGCGGAATGTTCCGCGAATGTCAAATGGGAGGAAATCAACATGACATTGAAACTCGGACGTCGCGCCTTTATTGCTGCCGCCGCTGCTATCGGTCTTGCAGGACCGGTGACTGCGGGTGGCCATCAGGTTTTGGACAGTATCCACTTTTTGATCCCCGGCGGAGCAGGTGGTGGCTGGGATGGTACAGCACGCGGCACAGGCGAGGCGTTAACAACGGCTGGCTTAGTCGGTTCTGCATCTTATGAAAACATGTCAGGTGGTGGCGGTGGTAAGGCCATCGGTTATCTGATTGAAAACGCCGATAGCCAACATGGCACGTTAATGGTGAATTCAACACCCATCGTTATCCGTTCATTGACTGGCGTTTTTCCACATAACTTCCGCGATCTAACATTGGTTGCAGGAACAATTGGTGATTACGCAGCGATGGTTGTAGGTGCCGACAGCGACATCAACAATATGGCGGATTTAGTTGCGGCCTATGATGCGGATCCATCTGGCACGGCAATCGGTGGTGGTTCTGTTCCAGGCGGTATGGATCACCTTGTTGCTGCGATGGTAATGGAAGCGGCAGGAAAAGACGCATTGAACGTGAAATACATTCCATATGATGCAGGCGGTAAAGCAATGGCTGCGCTGCTTTCAGGTGAGATTAAAGCACTTTCAACAGGGTTTTCAGAAGCAGTTGCATTGGCCCAAGCGGGTGAAGTGAAAATTATCGGTGTGACATCAGACGAACGTGTTGCTGCGATGGACAGTGCGATGACCATGAAAGAACAGGGTATCGACACATCATTCGTGAACTGGCGCGGTTTCTTTGCGGCACCTGGTTTGCCCGCAGATAAGCTTGCAGCATATCAAGATGCGATTGCCAAGATGTATGACACACCCGAGTGGGAAGCTGTACGCGCCCGCAACGGTTGGGTAAACATCCACAACTCTGGCGATGACTTCATGTCTTTCTTAGAAAGCCAAGAAAAAGCAATCGGCGATCTGATGAAAAAATTGGGCTTCCTGTAGGTCTCAGAATACGGGCGGGGTAACCCGCATGACGAAAGGCCGGTCGATTGATCGGCCTTTCCATCTAAAGAGGGATATAAAATGGCATTAGATCGTTGGGTTGCATTGGTGTTGCTGGGGATATGTTTGGTTTACGGATATACCGCATGGTTTACGATGGATGGGGCGTTGCCCCCGATTATGAAACGGCTGGCTGTATGGCCAT
>CAXABH010000438.1:0-1828 GCA_963966925.1 uncultured Rhodobacterales bacterium | reverse complement strand
AGAGATTGCCGAGGCCGAAAAAGTTGCACGTAAATTAGGAGAGGCCTTGCGTGATCGCAGATCGCGCCGCCGTATTGCCGCGACAAAGGGCGATCGTTTGCATTTTCGCAAAATCATGCGCCGCAGTCTGGCAACAGGTGGCGAACCCATTCATTTGTTGAAAAAACGGCGACCTTATCGTACCCGAAATATTGTGACCCTGTGTGATGTATCTGGCTCGATGAGTGTTTATGCCCAAGTCTTTCTTGCCTTTATCGCTGGTTTGATGCGGGCGGATCAAAAGGCGGACGCCTATTTGTTTCACACCAGATTAGTGCGCATCACTGAAACCCTGCGGGACAAGGATGCCATGCGGGCGATTGGGCGCATGTCATTGATGGCTGATGGATTTGGGGGCGGTTCAAAAATTGGGGCGTGTTTGGATCGCTTTGCCTCGACGTACGCAAAACGATTTGTTGATGGTCGTTCTGTCGTTGTGATTATGTCTGACGGATATGATACCGATCAGCCGCGCTTGATATCAGATGGCTTGCAAAAACTGCGTAAACGTGGGTGTCGGATTATTTGGATGAACCCGCTAAAGGGATGGCGTGAATACGCGCCTGTTAGCGCTGGAATGCAGGCGGCATTGCCGCATCTGGATTTGTTCACATCTGCAAATACCTTGTCAGATTTGGCCGCCTTAGAAGGGGAGCTTACCCGCATATGACGCCTGCTGAGATCCTATCGCCTGAGTTAACAGAAAAAGTCGACGCATTGCGCGCAGCGGACAAACCGTTTGCATTTGCCACGATCGTACGCACAGTTGGATCGACCGCGGCCAAACCTGGGGCCAAGGCATTATTAGCAGAAGACGGCACAATCCTAGACGGCTGGTTGGGGGGAGGATGCGCCCGCGGTGCCGTGAAACGCGCCGCACTGACCGCGTTTCGCACCGCCGAACCCCAATTGGTTTCGGTAACCCCCGAGGAATTTTTGGCAGAGCTGGGCGTGCAAGCTGGTACGCAACACAGTGGTGTCACCTATGCACGCAACGGTTGCCCGTCAAAGGGGACGGTTGATATATTCATCGAACCCTCACTCCCAATGCCGGAATTGGTTGTGATGGGTGCATCCCCTGTCGCCAAGGCGCTGTGTTCACTAGCGACGCAATTTCAATTCGCCATATGCGCGGTTGACGCGAATGTGGATTTGTCGCCCACATCCCGTCAACGTTATGTGGTGATCGCAACGCAGGGGCAGGGGGATATGCTTGCGCTGAACGCAGCACTTGCGATTGGCCCATCCTCGATCAGTTTTGTGGGAAGTTCGCGCAAATTTGCAGCCCTCAGTCAAAAACTGTTGGACGCGGGCGCGGACCCTGCAGCCGTGCGATCCGTCAAGGCACCCGCTGGTTTAAACATCAATGCCGTGACCCCCGATGAAATCGCCCTGTCCATTTTAGCCGAACTGGTGAAAAAGCGCCGCGCCGCGCGGGCAGAGGTTTAAGATGAGGCAGCAAATCATGAAATGGCTGTTTAAACGCTTGGTTAGGTTTCACAAAAAATACGAGTTGACGCCCGAGCAGGCCGATCAACTGGCAAAGATTAAATTTCCCTGTTGTTAAGAAAGGAACTGGCCGATGGAATTGGCTGATGAAATCATCATTAATGCGCCCAAAGATCAGGTGTATGCCGCGCTCAATGATTCTGAGGTGCTCAAGCAGTGTATCCCGGGGTGTGAAGAGTTGATCCAGCGCTCTGACACAGAACTGGAAGCGAAAGTGGTGTTGAAAGTTGGGCCTGTTAAGGCGCGATTTGGGGGGGGAGTGACCCGTGAGAAAGCTGGC
>CAXABH010000437.1:0-1830 GCA_963966925.1 uncultured Rhodobacterales bacterium | reverse complement strand
GGCGCGGAATTTCAGAACAAATGTTGATTGATACTGGTTTAATCATCAAACCAGATGATGGCGGCACCAGTTATGATCGGTTTCGTGGTCGCATTATGTTTCCCATTCGCGATGCGCGCGGACGCTGCGTGGCGTTTGGTGGTCGTGCAATGGACCCAAATGCACGGGCAAAATACCTGAACTCACCTGAAACCATTTTGTTTGATAAGGGGCGCAGCCTTTATAATCACGGGCCTGCACGCGCCGCAGTTGGGCGGGGTCAGCCGCTGATTGTTGACGAAGGGTACATGGATGTGATCGCATTGGTGCGCGCAGGGTTTGAAGGCGCTGTTGCGCCACTTGGAACGGCGATCACCGAAAATCAACTGGCCATGATGTGGCAAATCACACCTGAACCCATCATCGCGCTGGACGGGGATAAGGCGGGATTGCGCGCGGCCTATCGTTTGATTGATTTGGCTGTGCCGGTGTTGCAAACGGGCCGTGCCCTACGTTTCGCGTTGATGCCAGAGGGCCAAGACCCAGATGATCTGTTGCGTGCCAAAGGTGCATCGGCAGTGCAATCCATCGTGGACACAGCGATGCCCTTGGTTGAATTATTATGGCGACGCGAAACCGAGGGCCAAACCTTTGACAGTCCCGATCGCAAAGCCGCGTTGGATAAACGGCTGCGGGGGTCGACCAGTCAAATTCAGGATCAAAATTTGCGTACACATTATGATCAGGCGATCAAAGATCTGCGTTGGGATTTTTTTCGTGCTGCGCGTTCCTTTAAATCAGGACCTAAACGCAATATTGTGCAACAAGCAGGGGCATCAACCAAAGGGTCGGTTTTGGCCGCAGGCGAAGGGGATGTTGCACAGTACCTGCGCGAAGCCGTGATTTTGGCCATTCTTATTCGTTATCCTGATTTGGTTTACGAATTTTTGGATGAATTGGCGATGTTGGATTTCGAACATGGCGATCATCCATCGATGTTGCGGATATTAATGCGGCATTGTCAGGACGGTGAATTTGATCCAACGCAAGTTCTGACCGATAATTTAGGGACGGACCCACTTGAAAAATTCATGTCTCTTGGCCACCTACAAGTGGTGCCATGTTTGCGTCGGTCTGGTGATTTGGATATGGCACGTCTGACGCTAAGTGAAGAATTAGGAAAATTAGGTGCCAACCGGGGTCTAGAAGCAGAGTTGCACGAAAGTTCGCAAATCCCTGACGATGGCCTAGATGATTGGGTATTACACCGTTTAGGACAGGCGGCAGATGCCGCAAATCGCGCACAACGTGCGGATCAAGGTGATCAGACGCAATATGATGTTGCCGACAATGGCGCACGAATCAGCCGTGATGAACGTAATAAATTGGACGACCTGATCGGAGCAATCCGATTTCAAAAAACAAAAAAATGATGAATTGGTAAAGATTCGTCAAAGAAATAGGGCTAAGAGGGTGTCCGAATCATGACAAATCGTTATTGATTCTAAAAACGAATCGCTCTGCCCAAGTTAGGAGACCTATATGGCCGCTTCTGAGAACGAAGATCGCAAAACGGATGATCAGGAAACAGAAGTTTCCCTTGATATGAGCCAAGCGCAAATTAAGCGTATGATCGCTGAGGCGCGTGAACGGGGTTACATCACATACGATCAGTTGAATACGGTGTTGCCACCTGATCAGGTGTCTTCTGAACAGATTGAAGACGTGATGTCGATGTTGTCGGAAATGGGCATCAATATCATTGAAGACGATGAAGTCGAAGATGAAGATCGTGGTTTCTTTCTCAAAAGTTTCTTTGAACTTTTCGTAGTTGTAATCCACCATGATCTT
>CAXABH010000436.1:0-1834 GCA_963966925.1 uncultured Rhodobacterales bacterium | reverse complement strand
GGGGTTCTAGTTCCAGCATCGAATGTGCTTCGATATCATAAAAGGGTTGCAATCGCTGGGGTATATGAACTTCATCTTTTTTAATAGGTTCGCGGCCTAATTTTCTGTTTTTAAATAATATATCTATTTCAGAATATGAAAATGCAGAGAGCATTTCATATTCCTTCCAATAAGATAAATTTCCACGAATTTCGTCATAAAATGGATAGGGATTTTGCACAAATGCAGGATCGGTTGGTGATTGGCTGAATGTACGCATGCCTGATCCTGGTTTCTTTATCGGTTTATTCGGCGCGTGCCAGCGCTTTGATGATCGGTATGAAATCATCCGCGCTTAGGCTTGCACCACCCACGAGCGCTCCGTCCACATCCGCAACGGAAAAGATTTCATCCGCGTTTGACCCTTTTACTGAGCCGCCATACAGCAGGCTGAAGTGTTGTGCATCTTGCCCCCTGGCAGAGGCAAGTTCACGTCGCATAAAACGATGGGCTTCATCAATTTGCTCTCGTGTTGGTACCAATCCTGTTCCAATTGCCCAAACGGGTTCATAGGCAATCACGGTGTTATGTGATGTTGCGCCAGTTGGAATAGATCCTGCCATCTGCTGACCCAAAACATTCAGCGTGTCGCCTGCCTCTCTCTGGGTCAGTGTTTCGCCAATACACACGATTGCAATTAAGTCGGCATCATGTGCGGCCTGTGCCTTGGCCCGTACCACATCATTGGTTTCGCCGTGATCGGTTCTGCGTTCAGAATGTCCAACGATTACATATGTGGCACCTGTATCTGCAATTTGGTGCGCTGAAACATCACCGGTATGCGCACCAGCAGATCCAATATGGCAATCCTGCGCACCAATTCCGATTGGTCCCCCATTGTCGCATGCTGGGATTAATAGAGGGGTCGGCGGGCAGATGACAACCGTCGGATCTGTCTCATCCAACGCAGTCCTGATGGCGTCCACTTGGGATAAACTCGCTCGTGTCCCGTTCATCTTCCAGTTTCCTGCGACGAGTTTTCGCATTAATCTCTCCTGTGGTGTTGGACATCTTGTGTTCCGATCCATCCCTAGGTATTGCCCATTCCGACCAACGGATGCAAGAGAGAGTTAATGATCCCCAGAATTGATTTACAAGCTTTGATCGCGGATGATCCACGCGCGAACAGTGATTTATTGGCGGGAATTACGGATTTTGGATTTCTGATTGTTTACAATTCCCCTTTGTCGGGTGGGGATGTGACACGGGTAACCGAAATGTATCGGCAATTCTTTCATTTGTCAGATGATGAAAAATCACGTGTTAGTATGGTGAAAACAGGATCAAACAGAGGCTGGGGCGCATCAGGGAGTGAGCAAGTCGATCCCAATGCAAACCCCGATTACAAAGAGGTGTTTGACAGCGGCTATGTACCGTCGCCTGCGCATCCTTTTGCTGGGTATTCTGTTTATGCGCCTAACCAGTGGCCTGTTCTTCCTGATGGGTTTGAACGGGTGATTATGGATTATTACGCGCGCGCAATGCAGGTTGCGATGGATGTTTTGTGCGCAATTGCGGGTGCACTGGATCTGGATCGTGATTACTTCGCGGATAAATTTTCGAATCCCATGGCGTTATTGCGGGGCAATTATTATCCTGCGCGTCCAGATTGGGCGGGGGATAAGGATTTTGGGATCGCAGCACATACCGATTATGGATGTGTGACGCTATTGGCGACGGATGGTGTTAGCGGGCTAGAGGCGCAAACGCGTGATGGTGATTGGGTTTGTGTGCAGGCGCAGCCAGGCGAGTTTATTATTGACTTTGGTGAAATGCTGCAAATGTGGACAGACGG
>CAXABH010000435.1:0-1839 GCA_963966925.1 uncultured Rhodobacterales bacterium | reverse complement strand
GCACTGAAATTTACATGTTCCGGGTCCTGTTGGGATAATCGTATGGACATATACATGATCGGTCATCACCTGAACAAAGTTTGCAGGGAACAAATAATTCTGCGTCATGTAATGTGGGCGATAATTCCACTCTCCCTCGGGTTTCTCGCGCAATTCTTCGATGGTGGGTAATGGAACAGCATGGCGAACGTGCGGATAAAAATTCAAATGGACGCTTTGATTGTCCAAATAACTGGAACACGCAGTATCCCGATGTGCTGAGCAGAAATGATAGCTTTCCTGAAACCCTTCCAACGCTAGGCGCCAGCTCATATTTCGGTCAAGCGACCATTTTTTGAAAACGACGTGGTTGCATAAATCTAAACCGGTCAGTTGTTCGCGCATTGGCGCAGTCCAAGCTTCAAAATCAATCGTCTGTTCCGTTTTGGATGGCACCACCCAAATCATCCCAAATTCTTCAAAGACAGGTAATTCGACAAGCCCAAGTTTTGTTTTATCAAGATCGCCAAAACCAAATGGCTGCGGCATACCGCGCAAATGACCATTCAGATCAAAAGTCCAACTGTGATAGGGACAGGAAAACGTTCGCGCCTTGCCACATGGCTTATCCTCGACCCGTGCACCACGGTGACGGCACACGTTTAGAAACGCTTTGACCTGCCCATCATTATTACGCGTTACCAAAATAGGCGCCTGCAGGTCATTATAGGTCAGAAAACTACCTGCTTCGGGTAAATCGCTGGAATGTGCGATGATGATAGGGAAGTTTTTGAACAATATGTCCATCTCGGCCTTTAGCTGATTTGGATCAGTATACTTGGAAACAGGATTATGCATCACATCATCCAGCATATGGGTTGTCCCATTTGCTTTATGATCAAGTGTTTCTTTGATAATCTGTCGTTCTTCTTCGGTGATCAATATACAATCTCTTTCAGTACCAAGTATAACATTATTATGAAATATAACTGAGAACTATACTCGGTCAAACTTGCCTTTTACGTTGAATACTGCCGGAGCAATGTTTCCACGACATCTGCAACGCTTTCGGGTTCATGCACCAACCCCACGCCTTGCCCCGCACTCCAAACGTGTTTCCAGGCCTTGGTGCCCGCGTGCATATCTTGGGAAAAATCAATTTTTGCCACAGCTTTCATGGACTCTTCTGTCAAACCAGCTGCTTCAACACTTGCCCGCATCCAATTTCCTAATGCGCCTGTGATCGCGCGTGATGTAATCAAATCTTCCATTTGGCTGTCCCATACCATTTGACGGTAATCGTCGTTAATTAGGGATTCTTGGCACGCCAAAAAACGCGTTCCAAGATAGGCAAAATCAACACCCAATGCTTCAACCGCCTTAATACCGCAACCCGTTCCAATCCCACCGCCCACGATAATTGGACCATCGAAAAATGTACGAACCTCTTCGACAAAGGGGATCATAGCATATTCACCCGTATGCCCACCTGCACCCGCACATATAAGGACCAACCCATCTGCCCCCTTCTCGATTGCTTTTCGTGCAAACTTGGGTGAATTCACATCGGCAAAGACCAATCCACCATAGTCATGAACAGCATCTGTGACCCGATGCGGCCCGCCCAATGCAGTGATCACCAACTCTGGTTGATAGCGCTTTACCAAATCAAGTTCAGCGTCAAAGCGTCCATAGCTATTGTGCGTAATCATGTTCAACGCCCAGGGCGCATCCGTTTTTGTCACAGTTGAGGAAATGCGATCTAGCCAAGTAACCAATTGATCTTGGGTGCGTGCATTGGTGGCTGGAAAAGTGCCCACAACACCTGCTTGGCATGCTGAAATTACCATGTCAGGGCCT
>CAXABH010000434.1:0-1844 GCA_963966925.1 uncultured Rhodobacterales bacterium | reverse complement strand
TATCAGGATCATATAAAAAGCACAATTCCTGCTGCGTATCATTTGCAAAACCCAGCGCCGCCTTTGAAGCACGCAAACCAAAATCTGATGCAAACCGCTCCAACATTGCGATGGTACTGCGTTCCGTTTTGTGATTGGGCGCTTCAACTACCAAAACACAATCCGCATCAATAGCGCGCATCACATGCCCCACTGCATGCCATTGATCCGCACGTGTCACGTTATATCGTGCAGACCACTTTTGATCGATCCGCGGATTGGCATCACGATCAAAAAGGGCATCAAACCATTCAACATTATAGGTTGCGATGCGCATGCGGGGTTTACCTGTAGGTATTTAATATTTCCTCATAGGCCCAATTGGCCTGGATCAGACGTTTTTCCGCCAGCTTCATCGCCTCTTCTGGGACGCCACGGGCGATCATACGATCAGGGTGATATTCCCGAACCAATGCGCGCCAGGCATGACGCACAGTTTCCCTATCAGAATTGGGATCTATCCCCAGAACGCAATAGGGATCCGGATTTTCATCGGGAACAAAGCGCGCACGCATATTAACGAAATCCCGCGATTGCACCCCAAAAATACGCGCGACATCTTCTAAAAATACGTTTTCGTTTGGATGGTACCTGCCATCCGCGACAGCGATGTAAAACAAACCTTCCAGCAAATCGACCAATGCCTGATGTCCTGCCCCAAACATATCGCGAATACGCGCGGCATAGATATCATATCCCGCGACATCCTTGCGCGCCAAATCGAAAACACGTGCTGCATTTTGGGTTTCTGATGTGGGAATATGAAAGACCTGGCGAAAGGCTGTGACCTCATCGCGCGTGACCAAACCATCTGCTTTGGCCATTTTCGCGCCCAAGGCAATCACAGCAATTGTGAAACCAATCGTGCGTTCCGGCGGTGTACGCAGTTTTTCAAAAACTGCCGATAACCCTTCGCCCTGTGCAAGGGCGGCAAGTGCGTCTGATATTCGTTTCCAAATTGACATGGGTGCATCCTAATTACCCAATGACTAAAGCATTTTTTGTAAAAGCACCAGATCAAGCCATTGATCAAATTTGTGACCCACTTCACGCAAGGTTGTGATTTTCTGAAATCCCAAACGTTCATGAAACTGCACCCCAGCAGGGTTAGCTGAGCTGACACCCGCAAACATGGAATGAGCCCCTTGGGATTTGGCATGCTCTAACGTGTGCACCATAATGGCACGTCCAACCCCACCCCCGAAATGATCGGGGTGTAATTGTATGGTGTGTTCCATCGTATGGGCGTAACCTACGCCACCACGGAATTGCCCATATGTGGCAAACCCAATAATGCCCACATCACTTTGTGCGACAAAAAAACCATGCCCATTTGCCTGTCGCGCAGTGATATCGGCGGCCAAATCCGATACCGATTTTTCAGCAAAATTAAATGTCGCCAGCGTGTTGCGGATGTAATGATTCCAAATGTCCGCAATCGTTTGGGCATCATCAGGCGTGGCATCACGGATTACGACGTGAGTGTGACCGTTCCCTTTGGAGTTTTGAGCGTCGCGTGAAATGATGGCACCTCCGATCCACGCACATCTAAGCGCGGGTCAGAATGTAACGGGCTTAGAAACGAACGCAAGGAAATTGCATGCGGATGACTGACGACAAATTTTTCCAAGGTACAGCCCACATCGGGCAACCGATCTGCCGGCGTTGACGCCCCCATCCAGTCAATGATTGCAGGTGCAAATCCATCTAACGGAAGTTTACCCGATTTCGGAACTGTAATTTGCCATGTCAAATCCCCCCGCGACACTGTAAGTAACTCACCAGTTCCCCAAAGGGGGGGGCCA
>CAXABH010000433.1:0-1846 GCA_963966925.1 uncultured Rhodobacterales bacterium | reverse complement strand
GATGAGCCACAAGACTGATATAGAAATTGCCCGTGAGGCGGATAAGAAGCCGATACAAGAGATTGGTGAGAAGCTTGGTATACCAAGTGCGCATTTGCTGCCGTATGGGCATGACAAAGCGAAGGTTGGTCAAGATTTCATCAACTCTTTGCAGGATCGTGATAATGGCAAGTTGATCCTTGTGACGGCGATTAACCCGACCCCTGCGGGTGAGGGTAAGACCACGACAACTGTTGGTTTGGGCGATGGTTTGAACGCGATTGGTAAAAACGCGATGATCTGTATCCGCGAGGCGTCTTTGGGTCCAAACTTTGGGATGAAGGGTGGCGCCGCAGGGGGTGGATACGCACAGATCGTTCCAATGGAAGAGATGAACCTGCATTTTACAGGTGATTTTCATGCGATCACATCTGCGCACTCTTTGTTGTCAGCGATGATTGATAACCACATTTATTGGGGCAATGAATTGGACATCGACCTGCGTCGTGTCACATGGCGCCGTGTTGTTGATATGAATGATCGTGCATTGCGTCAAATCACAGCATCCTTGGGTGGGGTTTCAAACGGTTTCCCACGCGAGGCGGGTTTTGACATCACTGTCGCATCCGAAGTTATGGCGATTCTATGTCTGGCCACCGATTTGGCCGATCTACAAAAACGCCTTGGGGATATGATTGTGGCCTATCGCCGTGATCGCAGCCCCGTATTCTGCCGCGATATCAAGGCCGATGGTGCGATGACCGTCCTGTTGAAGGATGCGATGCAACCAAACCTTGTGCAGACCTTGGAAAACAACCCTGCGTTCGTGCATGGTGGTCCATTTGCCAATATCGCACACGGCTGTAATTCGGTTATTGCGACGCAGACTGCGTTGAAATTGGCCGACTATGTTGTGACCGAGGCTGGATTTGGCGCGGATTTGGGTGCCGAAAAATTCATGAACATCAAATGCCGCAAGGCAGGGCTTGCCCCATCTGCGGTTGTGTTGGTGGCAACTGTGCGGGCCATGAAAATGAACGGTGGCGTTGCCAAGAACGATTTGGGTGATGAAAACGTTGATGCGGTCAAAGCCGGGTGTTCAAACCTGGGCCGTCACATCGAAAACCTAAAATCATTTGGTGTGCCTGTGGTTGTTGCAATCAACCACTTTGTCAAAGACACCGACGCCGAAGTTGCCGCGGTTCAGGAATTTGTTGCCAGCCAAGGGGCAGAGGCGATTGTTTCCAAACATTGGGCGGATGGATCTGAAGGTTCACGAGAGCTTGCAACACGTGTTGCTGAAATCGCGGATGCGGATATGGCAAACTTTGCGCCTCTTTATGCAGATGACATGTCCTTGGCGGATAAAATCCAAACGGTGTGTAAACGTATTTATCGCGCCGACGAAGCGTTGATGGATAAGAAAATCCGCGATCAACTGCGCCTGTGGGAAGAACAGGGTTACGGGCATTTGCCGGTTTGCATGGCGAAAACACAATACAGTTTTTCCACTGATCCAAACCTGCGCGGTGCCCCTGATAACCACAGTGTTCCTGTGCGCGAAGTCCGTCTAAGTGCGGGTGCGGGGTTCATTGTTGCGGTCTGCGGTGAAATCATGACAATGCCTGGTTTGCCACGCACACCTGCTGCAGAAACCATTCGTTTGAATGAGGAAGGCCTGATTGAGGGCCTCTTTTAAAAATCCCAACGGGGCGCGAACATTCGCGCCCTTAGTTTATTCAGAAATGAATTACATAGCCATTTGCGAGGAACCGATGAGCGCACAGATAATCGATGGCAAGGCATTTGCGGCCAAAGTCCGCGGCCAAGTTGCACAACATGTCACCCGTATCAAAGAAGAAAACGG
>CAXABH010000432.1:0-1857 GCA_963966925.1 uncultured Rhodobacterales bacterium | reverse complement strand
CTGCTGAAACACTTGCCGTGGCATATGCAGAGGAACGTGAAGTTACTCTTTCTGATGAAACATTGTCCATCGATGGCGATGTCGCCTATGGGGAATATTTGGCAAGCGATTGCCAAACGTGTCACCAAGTCAGCGGCGCAAGCGATGGCGGCGTTCCAGCAATTGTTGGCTGGCCACGCATAGAATTTGTTTATGCGATGCATGCGTACAAACAAAAAGCACGTCCAAACCCAGTTATGCAAATGATGGCTGGTGGATTGGGTGATGAAGAGATTGCAGCCTTGGCTGCATATTTTGAAGGATTGGAATAATTTTCAATTCTGGCATTTAGGGAGGATCTTATGAAATTAACAAGAAGAGCGTTCATTGGAACGACTGCGGCGGCGTCGCTAAGTGCGCCACTGGTAAATGCTGGCGGACATGGACGTCCTAAAGTTGTCGTCATCGGTGGTGGTGCTGGTGGTGCGACAGCCGCGCGTTACATTGCCAAAGACAGCAAGGGTGAAATCGACGTCACATTGGTGGAACCATCACGTGAATATTACACGTGTTTCTTTTCCAACTTGTACCTAGGCGGTTTCCGCACAATGGACAGCATTGGCCATTCTTATGGTACATTGGCGGCTGAATACGGCATCAACGTTGTACATGACTGGGCGGTTGGGATTGATCGCGGTGCGAAAACTGTGACCTTGGCCGGTGGTTCAACATTGAACTACGACCGTTTGATTCTGTCACCAGGTATCGATTTTATTGATGGTTCAGTTCCTGGTTGGGATGTTTCGTCACAAAACGCGATGCCACACGCTTATAAAGCAGGTTCACAAACTGAATTGCTAAAGCGTCAAATCGAGTCAATGCCACAAGGTGGTGTTTACGCAATGGTTGCGCCACCCAATCCATATCGCTGCCCTCCTGGGCCATATGAACGTGTTTCAATGGTAGCACACCTACTTAAAGAAATTAATCCGACAGCAAAAATCCTGATTGCGGATCCAAAGCCAAAATTCTCAAAGCAGGGTTTGTTTGAAGAAGGTTGGCAAAAGCATTACGGCGGCATGATCGAACGCATCGGCCCAGATTTCGGTGGTGACAATGTTTCCGTAGATGCCGGCGCGATGACCGTTTCGATTGATGGAAGCGTCGAAAAAGTGGACGTTTGTAACGTTATTCCGGCAATGAAAGCTGGCCGTATTTGTGAAATCGCAGGAATTACCGAAGGAAACTGGGCACCTGTTTCAGCACACACAATGCAATCACGCATTGATGAGAACATCCACGTTCTTGGTGATGCGTCAGCGCAGGGCGATATGCCAAAATCGGGCTTCTCAGCAAATAGCCAAGCGAAAGTTGCCGCGATGGCAGTTCGTGGCGCGTTGACCGGTTCAAAAGTGTTCCCAGCGAAATTCTCAAACACATGCTGGTCATTGGTTGATACCGATGATGGGATCAAAGTTGGGGCGACATACAAAGCGACCGACGAAAAAATCGCCAAAGTGGACGGATTTGTTTCGAAAACAGGTGAAGATGCGGCACTGCGTAAGGCAACTTATGAAGAGTCCATCGGTTGGTACGCAGGTATCACATCTGATATGTTCGGATAAGAAACCAACGATCTGTGAAATGAAACGGTCCTAAGTTTAGGGCCGTTTTTTTATGCGATCATCGCATTCCTGGGTGCCATCATGAAATGATCCAAAAAATTTATCCCATGGTATTTCCAGTGACCCATAGTTGCATTCAAAATACCTGTGGTGCATTTGATGATGGAAAGTCCCAAGTTTAAGGCGATTTTCGTCCTTCATAAGTAGCCCCGCAAATCCAGTGTGCGTGGTTGCAGCGGTCAGTGTGTAATAC
>CAXABH010000431.1:0-1870 GCA_963966925.1 uncultured Rhodobacterales bacterium | reverse complement strand
GTGATCCAAGCGACGGGTATGAGCCCATGGCGGCTGGCCAGACCGGTATTTATGTTTGGATTTTTGGTCAGTATGTTTATGTTTTCGCTGACTGCATATTTGGTGCCTAAAGCGGGCACAATCACCAAAGAGCGGGAATTTGAGTTGTCACAAAGCCTGGGTGCAAAATTTTTACGCGAAGGATCCTTTCAACACCCAGTCAAGGGCGTTACGTTCTTTATCCGAGAGATCACGCCAGAGAGCGAGTTGAAAGATGTCTTTCTCTCCGATCGGCGCGAACAAGATGCCAGCTATACCTACACATCGGAACGTGCCTTTTTGGTGCAAACCGATGACCAAACACTTTTCGTTATGCAAAATGGGCTGATGCAATCGCATGATCGGAAAAATAATACATTGTCGCTAACCCAATTTGACGAACTCACTTATGATTTAACAGGAACCTTTGCCACTGCACGTAAAGCACGGCCTTATGTTTATTACCTACCCAATTTGTTATTGTGGCAGGATCCACAATTGGCTGCGGATTTGACGGGACAACCTTTGTCGCGCGTTATCGAAACTGCGCATTCGCGTATTCAATTTCCAATACTATGTTTAGTATCCAGCCTTATCGGATTCGCGGCACTCTATGCCGCGGGCTTTAGCAGATTTGGATCAGCACGCTTTATCGCCTTGGCTATTTTTCTACTTGTTATCATAAAATTGGTAGAAGGTGCTGTGACAGAACCAACACGTAATAACATTGAATACTGGCCGTTGGTCTATGCCCCATCCATCGTTGGTTTAAGCATGTTCTGGGGACTGATGTACCTATCCATAAACCCGAACCTTTTGCGCCGAAAAAACCAGTTAGCGGGGCAGAGTTCGTGATATTACATCGGTATTTTGCAACCCGTTTTTTGATCACCTTTCTAAGTGTGACAGCTATCTTTGTGTTGTTTGTTGGATTGATTGCCTATGTTGAACAGCTGCGTCAAATCGGGGACAAAGCAGACGCAACGCAGGTGGCAATATTGACCTTGTTCAATTTGCCGACAGACATGTATCAAATCTTCCCACTGATTACGATATTGGCGGCACTTTGGTTTTTTCTTTCACTTGCGCGGTCGAGTGAATTGGTCATCTCTCGTGCTGCAGGACGCTCAATAATCCAAGCACTGGTTGCACCCGTATTCGCGATGTTGGCATTGGGATCTGTCATTGTTGGCATTGGAAATCCCATTGTTGCCAGTACTAAAAAACAGTATGTCGAGCTGCGGGAAACATACTTCGAAGGACGGAGCGCAAATTTTTCAATCGGTGACGAAGGTCTTTGGTTACGACAGGGTGATGCAATGGGCCAAACGGTTATTCGCGCGGCACGTTCGAATTTAGATGGAACCGTTTTGTTTGATGTAACGCTGATTTCATATAGGGACGTTGGCGGGCCAAAGCAACGTATCGAAGCAGATACAGCCCGTTTAGAGACTGGGCGTTGGGTTTTGCGAAACGCAACCGTTTGGCCCATCATTTCTGGGGAAAACCCACAATTTTTTGTCCAGAATGTACGACAATTTGATGTGCCTTCAAACTTGACCCTTGAACAAATCCGCGACCGTATTGGTAACCCCTCTTCTATTTCAATTTGGGATCTGCCTGCTTACATCGCGCGTCTTGAAACCGCGGGATTTTCGGCGCGGCGGCATTCTGTTTGGCTGCATATGGAAATTGCGCGTCCCCTGTTTTTGGTTGGTATGTTATTAATCGGTGCCAGTTTTACCATGCGCCATGTCCGTTTTGGTGGTACTGGGCAGGCGTTAATTGTTTCGGTCGTTTTTGGATTTGGGCTGTATTATGTGCGTAACTTTGCCCAAATTTTAGGGGAAAC
>CAXABH010000430.1:0-1874 GCA_963966925.1 uncultured Rhodobacterales bacterium | reverse complement strand
GCGAAATTGCAATCGCCAAACGGATTGAGGCAGGCCGCAACACAATGATCTTGGGTCTATGTGAAAGCCCACTGACATTTCAGGCGATCACAATTTGGCGCGAAGAACTGCTGAACGAAGACATTCTGCTGCGCGATGTGATCGATCTTGAAGCGACATTTGGCAATCAAATGGATGAAGACGGCGTCGAACCTGTGCTTGACAGCACGGGCGCCGCTCCAGCGGCGGCTAATAAAACAGACGAACCAGAATATGATGCAGATGGTAACCCAATTGCAAAAGATGATGACGATGATGATGACGAACAATCAAACATGTCATTGGCGGCGATGGAAGCGGCCCTAAAGCCCAAGGTTTTAGAAACCCTTGAACGCATCGCAATGGATTATGAACGTTTATCTGAAATGCAGGATATTCGCATTTCCGCGACCTTGAACGAGGGCGCTGCGATGACGGATAAAGAAGAGGCAACGTATCAATCATTGCGCTCGGAAATTGTGGATTTGGTGAATGAGTTGCACCTACACAATAACCGTATCGAAGCCTTGATCGATCAGCTTTACGGTATCAACCGTCGTATCATGCAAATTGACAGCGCCATGGTGAAATTGGCGGATCAGGCGCGGATCAACCGCCGCGAGTTTATCGAAGAATATCGTGGTCGTGAATTGGACCCGGTTTGGTTGGATGAGATGGCCGAAAAAACCGGTCGTGGTTGGCAAATGTTCATCGAACGGTCGCGTGAAAAGGCCGAAGATCTGCGTTCGGATATGGCACAGGTTGGTCAGTATGTCGGTCTGGATATTTCTGAATTCCGCCGCATCGTATCTCAGGTGCAAAAAGGCGAAAAAGAAGCGCGTCAGGCCAAGAAGGAAATGGTCGAAGCCAACCTGCGTTTGGTGATTTCAATTGCTAAAAAATACACAAACCGCGGTTTGCAGTTCTTGGATTTGATCCAAGAGGGGAACATAGGTTTGATGAAGGCGGTGGATAAGTTCGAATATCGCCGTGGCTACAAATTCTCAACCTATGCGACATGGTGGATCCGTCAGGCGATCACGCGTTCGATTGCGGATCAGGCCCGCACGATCCGTATCCCTGTTCACATGATCGAAACGATCAACAAACTTGTGCGCACAGGTCGTCAGATGCTGCATGAAATTGGCCGCGAGCCAACCCCAGAGGAATTGGCAGAAAAACTGCAGATGCCACTGGAAAAAGTGCGCAAGGTCATGAAAATCGCGAAAGAGCCGATTTCATTGGAAACACCGATTGGCGACGAAGAAGACAGCCAATTGGGTGATTTCATCGAGGATAAAAACGCAATCCTGCCATTGGATAGCGCCATCCAAGAAAACCTAAAGGAAACCACAACACGCGTTCTGTCATCCCTTACCCCTCGGGAAGAACGGGTTTTGCGTATGCGTTTTGGTATCGGTATGAACACCGACCACACATTGGAAGAAGTGGGTCAACAATTCAGCGTGACGCGTGAACGTATCCGCCAGATTGAGGCGAAGGCGCTGCGTAAACTGAAACACCCCAGCAGATCGCGCAAATTGCGATCGTTCCTAGATCAGTAAAGTCAAACAGGGCATCCAAATTTGGGTGCCCTTTTTCAATCATTTGGAACAATGATGCAGACGACCTTTACAATTAAAACCAATGGTCAGGGGCTTTATGAATTCACGGATCAAGTGGCATCTTGGGTCCAAGGTTCGGGTATTTTGACCCTGTTCATTCAGCACACATCAGCCAGTATTTTGGTACAGGAAAATGCAGATCCCGAGGTGCGCACGGATTTGACAAACTACTTTCGCAAACTCGTTCCGCCTGCGAATGATCCCACTATGCGATACTTAACACATCGTTAT
>CAXABH010000429.1:0-1883 GCA_963966925.1 uncultured Rhodobacterales bacterium | reverse complement strand
CCATGATTGCATGCAAAACACACATCGCACTTGGGTCTTCGGCGCAGGACACATCCAAGGGCCACGGTGCGCTAACAGATGCACAGTTGATCGCAGACACAAAAGCCGCCTATGGCTGGACTGCAAACGCATTTGAAATTCCAGCGGACATCAAAAAAGACTGGGAAATTATTGGATCACGCGGCGCTGCTGATCGTGCCGAATGGGACGCGCGTTTTGCAACCCTATCCAACAGTAAGCAAAATGAATTTAACCGCGCCTTTGCACTAGACGCGCCCAAGCGTTTGGCATCAGTGGTACGTGCGTTCAAAAAACAAACCTCAGAAGAGGCACCCAAATACGCAACCCGTAAATCCAGCGAATTGGCGTTGAATGTGATCAACCCTGTGATGCAGGAAACCGTTGGCGGATCTGCGGACCTATCTGGTTCAAACAACACAAAGTCACAAGATATGGGTGTTTTTGACCTAGATAACCGTGGTGGACGTTACATCCACTGGGGTATCCGCGAACATGGTATGGCCTCTGCAATGAACGGCATGGCGCTACATGGCGGCATCCGCCCCTATGGTGGAACGTTTATGTGTTTTACCGATTATGCGCGCCCTGCAATGCGCTTGGCGGCCTTGATGAAAATGCCAACCGTTTTTGTTATGACCCATGACAGCATCGGTCTGGGTGAAGATGGCCCAACACACCAACCTGTTGAACATTTGGCAATCAGCCGTGCGACACCAAACACATATGTGTTCCGTCCTGCGGATACTGTAGAAACCGCAGAAGCCTGGGAATTGGCCCTAACGACCAAGGAAACGCCTTCGGTTCTATCCCTAACGCGTCAGGGTTTGCCAACCGTGCGGACCGAACATAAAAACGCAAACCTAAGTGCAAAGGGCGCCTATGTTTTGGCCGACTCAGAAGGCAAACGTCAGGTTATTCTAATCGCGACCGGATCTGAGGTATCATTGGCCCTAAAAGCGCGCGAAACACTTCAGGCCCAAGGGATTGGAACGCGCGTCGTATCTATGCCCTGCATGGAACTGTTTGCACAACAGGATGAAGCCTATCGTCGTAAGGTTCTGCCTGCTGGCAACATCGTGCGCATCGGGATCGAGGCGGGCGTGCGTCAGGGTTGGGATCGCTGGCTGTTGGGCGAGCGTGGACGCGAGGCAAAAACTGGCTTTATTGGGATGGACCGTTTCGGCGCATCTGCTCCTGCAGAGGTGCTTTTTGAAAAGTTTGGAATTACGTCCGACGCTATTGTCAAAATGGCGAATGATCTGCTGTAAAGTCAGGCGCATAAACGACTCAGAACCCCGCCCAAGGCGGGGTTTTTTGTTGCCATCCTTGAATGTTTGCGAAAACAGTTAACGCTAACATCATATTTTATCGCTAACATCCTGACAAAACTGCGCTTTTTCATTTATCCCTGTTTCAAAGTGTTCTAATCCCTGAGTAAGCCAAAGCAGGAGACAAGCGATGACGGTCACAGTTGGGATAAACGGATTTGGACGTATTGGACGGTGTACATTGGCACATATCGCCGAAAGCGCGCGCAACGATGTTCAAGTTGTCAAAATCAATGCAACAGGCCCGATTGAAACAAACGCGCACCTGCTGAAATATGACAGCGTTCATGGTCGCTTTAATGGCAGCGTCGTTGTGAAAGACGACACATTGGATTTGGGCCGCGGTCCAATGCAAGTGTTTTCAACTTATAACCCAGAGGAATTGGATTGGTCTGGATGTGATGTTGTGTTGGAATGCACAGGCAAATTCAACGATGGTCACAAGGCGGATGTGCATATTCGCCAAGGTGCGAAATCTGTCCTGATCTCGGCTCCTGCGAAGAACGTGCAAAAAACCATCGTTTATGGCGTCAA
>CAXABH010000428.1:0-1897 GCA_963966925.1 uncultured Rhodobacterales bacterium | reverse complement strand
CCTGGGCCTTGCGAGTGGGTATCTATTGTTGGCCAATGCGGGTGGCGGTGCATTTAGTGTCGATGCCAAAAAGATTTAAGGCATAGCCTATGAAATAAAAAAGCCCTGCAATGTTTTGCAGGGCTTTTTGTTTTTTACTGTGTGCTACATTATGCGTGAATTGCGCCGTCGCCGCAGGCAAGGGCCGCTTCGCGCACCGCTTCTGAATATGTTGGGTGTGCGTGGCAGGTCAGTGCCAAATCCTCGGCTGATGCTCCAAATTCCATCGCCACGCAGATTTCATGAATCAGATCGCCCGCAGCAGGACCCATGATATGTGCGCCCAAAATGCGGTCAGTTTCTGCATCAGCTAGAATTTTTACAAACCCATCAGCGGCAAAATTTGCCTTGGCGCGGCCATTCCCCATGAATGAGAATTTGCCAACCTTATAGGCGCGGCCGTCTTCTTTTAGGTTTTCTTCTGTCTTGCCGACATTTGCGACCTCTGGGTGGGTGTATATGACGCCTGGGATGACGTCATAATTCACGTGGCCATGTTTGCCAGCAATGACTTCTGCGGCTGCCATGCCCTCATCCTCGGCTTTGTGGGCCAGCATCGGGCCTTCGATCACATCGCCGATTGCGTAAATACCAGGGATGCTGGTTTGCCAATGCGCATTTGTTTTGATTTGGCCACGCTCTGTCATTTCCATGCCCAATGCATCCAGTCCCAGACCCTCGGTAAAGGGTTTACGGCCCGTCGCAACCAAAACCACATCTGCATCCAATGTGTGTTCGCTGTCATCCTTGCGGCGTTTGTAGGTGACTTTTGCCTTGGTTTTCATGGCTTCAACCGACTGCACAGCCGCACCCATGACAAAGTTCAAACCCTGTTTTTTTAGTGTGCGTTGGAATGTTTTTTGGATCTCTGCGTCCATACCCGGTGTAATCGCATCCAGAAATTCAATTACGGTTACTTCTGCACCAAGGCGCGCGTAAACGGATCCCAGTTCCAGTCCGATAACACCTGCGCCGATTACAGCCAATTTTTTGGGTGGTTTCGTAAGGCTAAGTGCCCCTGTCGAGGATACGACAACTTTTTCATCTACTTCGATCCCAGGCAAGGACGAGGGGACAGAACCCGATGCGATGATGATGTTTTTTGCCTCATGCACGTCATCACCAACCTTGACTTGACCCGCTGCAGGGATTGATGCCCAGCCTTTGATCCAATCAACCTTGTTCTTTTTGAACAGGAATTCGATACCTTTAGTATTGCCATCGATAACATCGCCTTTATAGGCCTGCATCTGTTTCCAATCCACAGATGGTGATTTCCCCATAAGGCCCATTTTCGTGAAATTGTGTTCGGCTTCGTGCAACTGATGTGTTGCGTGCAGCAGCGCTTTGGATGGTATACATCCAACGTTCAAACACGTGCCGCCCAATGCCTCGCGGCCCTCAACACAGGCAGTTTTAAGACCAAGTTGTGCCGCACGGATTGCGGATACATATCCACCTGGGCCACCGCCAATTACAATCACGTCATAGGATGCCATCGAAATTCTCCTGTCGTCTTCATCGCGTCGTTTTGGGCGATGTACAAATCGTTAGCGACCCAGGCGCATAGCGCCTAGGTCAATATGTTTTTAAAGGTCCAACAACAAACGGCGCGGATCCTCTAGGGCCTCTTTGATACGCACAAGGAATGTAACCGCGCCCTTGCCGTCAACGATGCGGTGATCGTATGACAACGCAAGGTACATCATCGGGCGAATGACAACTTGGCCATTGATTGCCATTGGACGCTCCTGAATTTTGTGCATGCCCAAGATACCAGATTGTGGTGGGTTCAGGATGGGGGATGACATTAACGACCCATAGACCCCACCATTTGATATCGTGAACGTGCCGCCCT
>CAXABH010000427.1:0-1903 GCA_963966925.1 uncultured Rhodobacterales bacterium | reverse complement strand
GACCGAAAATCAGGATCAGGCGATCGAGTTGTTGCGCCAATCTTTGGTTGATCCGCGCTTTGATGAAGATGCAATTGAACGTGTGCGCGCGCAAATTGAGTCCGGTATCAAGTCACAGGCAAAAGACCCCTCTGATATTGCAAGTGCTGCCTTTAATGCAGAAGCCTATCCAACGCACCCTTATGGTAGCGATGACTTGGGAACACTGGAAACAATTGCATCTGTAACGGCCGCAGATATTCGTGATGCACATGCCAGGGGCCTGACGCGTAACCGTGTCTTGGTGGCGGCAGTTGGGGACATCACGGCTGCGCAATTGGGTGTGCTGGTTGATCGTTTGTTGCAGGATTTACCCGTTTCAGACGACATTGAAATGCCAACATATGTTGATGATGCGTTAGATGCTGGTGTGAAGGTAATTGATTTCCCAACACCGCAATCCACGATTTTGTTTGGACATACGGGCATCCCGCGCAAAGATGATGATTTTTTTGCAGCCTACCTGCTGAATCATATCTTGGGTGGAAGTGGTTTTGAAAGCCGCCTAATGACTGAGGTACGTGAAAAACGTGGATTAACGTATGGCATTGGTAGCTTCCTTGCGTCGCGTCAGTATGGTGACCTGATGATGGGGCAGGTGGCAACAGCGAACAATACAGCCGCAGACACGATCCAGGTTATCACGCAGGAGTGGCGTAAAATCGCAGATCAGGGTGTGACGCAGGCTGAGTTGGACGCCGCGAAAACATATCTAACGGGGGCATACCCATTACGATTCGATGGGAATGGACCGATTGCAAACATCCTTGCAGGTATGCAGTTTCAGGGCCTGTCACCAGATTACATTAAAACCCGTAATGATCAGGTCAATGCCGTGACGATGGAGGATATCCAGCGCGTGGCGAAACGTTTATTCCAGCCTGAAAAATTGCGGTTCATCGTTGTTGGTCAACCAGAAAGTTTGGATTGATCTTCAAAAAACCTGAGTGAGTGCTTTCGTTATTCAATGGTTTTTTGAAGATCATATTTTGTGTAAAACAGCGGTAAATTCGTTGTTGAGGGATCCCGCGTGACCAATAAATATTATTCTCCACAAGGTGGGTTGCCACCCCAAACACAGATAATGACAGATCGTGCGATGTTTACGGATGCCTACGCGGTTATTCCAAAAGGCACATATAGCGATATCGTGACCAGTTTTTTACCGTTTTGGACAGGCATGCGGATGTGGGTCATCGCGCGGCCTATGTCGGGGTTTGCGGAAACATTTAGTCATTACATTGTCGAGCTGACATCGGAAGGTGGAAGTGATCGCCCAGAAGATGATGATTTGGCACAGGCGGTGCTGTTTGTGACGGCAGGCAGTTTACGTGTCACTTATGAGGGCACGGAGCAGGTTTTGGAAACGGGCGGATACGCCTATTTGCCCGCAGGTAGCCGTTGGAGTGTGCATAATGCCGCCAGCGAAAAGACCACTTTTCATTGGATCAGAAAAGCGTATCAGCCCGTTGACGGTTTGGACCACCCAGAGGCATTTTTTACAAGCGAGAGCGCACTAGATCCCATTCCGATGCCTGACACAAATGGTGCCTGGGCGACCACACGGTTTGTTGATCCCACGGATCTGCGTCATGATTTCCATGTAAATATCGTTACCTTTCAACCTGGTGGGTTAATTCCATTTGCCGAAACGCATGTCATGGAACACGGACTATATGTGTTGGAGGGTAAGGCCCTTATCTCATACCTTGCGATCTGCTCCATCTTTCATACCTTGCATTCTGCTGGTCTCGTAGCTGGCATCTATTTTACCTGTTTCAACTGCACTGTCATGAACCAGGTGTGGGAGCTATTAACGATGATCATGCTCTCGGATGAACCTGCAGGGCCCTAGCATCGTTGC
>CAXABH010000426.1:0-1906 GCA_963966925.1 uncultured Rhodobacterales bacterium | reverse complement strand
CATGGCCGTATGTTGATAGAATCGACCCACCAAGAAAAACCAAAGGCTGATAGGAGTAGTTCTGTCTAATCTGGTTGACGCATTGAGTTGATATTTGAGCTGCTTCAAGAGAGCTGGCAGAAAAAAGAACCGCGTGAAATTTGTTTTCAAGCACTGTTTTTATTAGTTCTTCGGGGGACGTTCCAAGACACATTTTGACCGAATAATCTAATCGGCGAAGTTGATCCGCCAGGATCAAAGCCCCAAGGGTGTGCTGTTCGGGTGCGACAGCTGCAAGCAGTATGCATTTTCCGCCACCATCAAGAATGCTAAATCCACGTTCTTGGATAATATGCTTTAGCACTAACTGTAGGTGGGCGCACCCTACGGAAACGGTTGCAAAGCTAAGTGAATCGTTGGCCCATTCTTGTCCGTAATTGCGGGCTATTCTCGGGATGCAATAGTCTACGATCGCGTCTGCCTGAAGACCGCGAGAAGTCAGCGTTTCTACGGCTGTTGATGCTTCGAATTTATTAGATAGACAAAAACGCTCAAGCCAGTCAGATGCGGTTTCAATACGTGTGCTAGTCTCAGGGTTTAAATTGCTACGCGCTGCATTCAATACGTCCTTGGCTAGGCCCCGAATGTCCCCGCTTTGTAATCTCTGTCTTGTCGGCCTTTGGTTAGATTTATCCATTATTGCCTCCAGTCATAGCAAGCAACGGCGACGCGGCAATTGTTTCCAAGTAAATGAATGTTTAGACGATTGTCTCAAAACTGACATGGGCTGTCAAATTTAATCTGGCTTTGTAAGCACTCAATTTGCACCCTAATTTTCTCCATCTGATAGTTTTTTTCAGTGAACGCATCGCGACATGTAAATTGAACTATACATGTTGTAATGAAAAATGTAAGAAAATATTGACATATTTTACAACTGCGTAATACTTAAACTGTCAAAAAAATGGGAGTCGAACACTGGTGCGGGTGCAAATAAAGACCACACAGCGGCCTGAGCCACTCTATACGCCATCGCAGCGCAAGCGGCGGGATGAATCTGTTTGGACTTTAGTTCAGGGAATTTTGGCGCCGCTTCAATTTTTGGTTTTTCTCATCTCGGTTTGGCTTGTTATGCGATATCTCGTGACAGGCATTGGGTATGATATCGCAGCCTACTCGATCGTACTTAAGACTGTTGTCTTGCTGACAATCATGGTTACCGGTGCGATTTGGGAAAAGGTGGTGTTCGGGCAATACCTGTTGGCACCTGCATTTTTTTGGGAAGACGTCGTAAGCTTTTTCGTCATCGCTTTGCATCTGGCTTATGTTTGGGCCTTGTTTGCAAATTACCTTACAGAGCAACAACTTATGGCTCTCGGACTGACTGCCTATGCGGTATATTTAATCAATGCTGCGCAGTTTGTTTGGAAGTTAAGAGCGGCTCGTTTGCAAACAGTTGTGGAGGGTGAATATGCCTAACGATCTGTCCCCGGCGGCCTGTAGCGCAGCTCCCATATTAAAAGAGCGTGGGCAACATGAAGTGTTTTGTGGGTTAACCTCTATTATCTGGTTGCATCGGAAAATGCAGGATGCGTTTTTCTTGGTTGTTGGTTCGCGAACATGCGCACATCTTTTGCAAAGTGCAGCAGGTGTTATGATTTTTGCGGAGCCACGCTTTGCAACTGCAATATTAGAAGAAACTGACCTTGCTGGGATGGCTGATGCCCATCAAGAATTAGAGCGGGTTGTTTCTGATTTACTGTCAAGAAGACCTGACATTAAGCGTTTGTTCCTTGTTGGATCCTGTCCTTCCGAGGTCATTAAGATCGACCTTGCGACCATGGCAAAAAAACTTTCAGAAAAATATCATCCAGGCGTTAATGTGGTGAATTTTTCCGGTTCTGGCATCGAAACTACGTTCACACAG
>CAXABH010000425.1:0-1925 GCA_963966925.1 uncultured Rhodobacterales bacterium | reverse complement strand
TTGCATGCGCAAACGTTCTGCGGCGTCGTTACTATCAGATAACCAAACGCGTTGGGTGTATCGCATAATTCCAAAATCTATGCGTCCACCGCCTGATGAACAACTTTCAATTTCTACATCTGGATGTGCATCGCGCAAGCGTGCAAGCAGGCTGTAGGTTCCATGGGTTTGGGCAGCATCAACATGGGGCAGTACGCGATTGTGATCCCATTTAATGTAACTGACATTATGATCTGACAGGATCGCTGAAATTTTGCTAAACAAATAATCTCGCACGTCTGCGTTGGCCATATCCAAAACCAATTGGCCCCGCCCCTGTAGCTGATCCAGCGGACCTAGGACCCATTCAGGATGTTTGCGGTAGAGATCAGAGTTTGGATTAATCATTTCAGGCTCAAACCAAATTCCAAAACTCATGCCCTGTTCATTCACCTTGGCTATCAATGGTGCAAGGCCGTTTGGGTATTTTCGTGGATCAATATCCCAATCCCCAAGCGATTGTGTGTCATCATTGCGGGTGCCAAACCAACCATCATCTAACACAAAACGCTCTGCCCCAATTTCAGCCGCCTGTTCGATAATTTCCGACAAAGCTTCGATTGAATGATCAAAATAGATCGCCTCCCAACAGTTATAGTGCACTGGGCGGGGCAGCGATTCATTGGTCCAGGTTACAATGTTGTCACGCAAGTGTCGTTGAAAATTGACCGATAGCGCGTTCAGCCCGTTTTCAGAGAAACTAACGAATAAGGGTGCCGTTTCAACCTGTCGCGTGGGTTTGGGGTGCGCATCAAGTGCATGTCCAAATTGTACATGACGACGACCATCTGGCAGTTCCTCGGCAATCATGCTGTGCCCACCAGACCATCCATAATGCCATGCATAGACGGACCCATGTGTATTGGTGCAACCAGTTTCCGGAACGATCAATGCAGGAAAATGTTCATGCCCTGTGCGCCCTGTTTGGTTGTTGCGCAGTCGTGCCCCAACGGACCAAGCCGTTTCCTGTTTGTGAAATTCGCGGCACCAATGACCGGAAAAATCAATCATTTGCGTGGCTGTTTGCGGCGCTGGCAAAACGGGAGCTGCAAACCAATCCACAAGGATATCTTGTTTGGAGGTAAGCGAAGCCGTGATCTCAATAATGTCTGAACTACTATGTGCCAAAAAATTGGCCTGATAGGTCAATCCATGTTCGATGTCCGTATATTCCAAGGTTAGTGCATCGGTCGAATGTTGGGCATTTGTTAATACAAATGTCGGTTCAATCCGCGCACCTGTTATGGCCCGAATGCGCAGGCCAGGATGTCCGGCAAAGGTTTTGGAAACTTCGGGGCAAATCGACAATGGCGGAATGCCATCCAGCACGCCCCCGGAATAATCCAAGCGTGTTGCTTGCCAAATTGTTTCGGGTTGTTCGATATCGGGCAGACGTGCGCCCCAATAGAACACCTGGGCTAAATCATGCCCACTACCAAGCAAAAGTGTCTGAGAACCGCAATCAAGCCGCCAAAAATTCTTCACTTAACTGCCCCCAAGGTAAGCCCCGCGATGAAGTGTTTTTGCATCAAAAAGAACATAAAGACGGGTGGGATGGCAGCGACAATGCTGCCTGCGCTCATCATGTGATAGGCGGCACGATACTGACTGTTAAAGGCAGTGATACCTGCGGTGACGGGTTGCGCATCTGGTCCTTGGGTTAGGACAATTGCCCAGAAATAATCGTTCCAAATAAACGTGAAAATCAGGACTGACAGTGCTGCAATCGCTGGTTTCATTAATGGCAGCACAACATAGACAAAGATTTTCCACTCTGCCACGCCCTCGACCCGCGCAGCCTCGATCAGGGAATACGGCAGCGCGCGAATAAAATTGCGCATGAACAATGTGCAGAACCCAGTTTGGAACGCGATGTGGAACAGGAT
>CAXABH010000424.1:0-1937 GCA_963966925.1 uncultured Rhodobacterales bacterium | reverse complement strand
AGCATAGTTTGATAGCGATTGGACATTTGCCAACTGCCTGCGGCACCTTGTGAAATCACCTCGACAACTGCGGCACCATCAAGTCCCGCTTTTTGTGCGAAATGCAGGGCCTCGGACAGACCTTGGACCAATCCAGCGATAGCAATTTGATTGCACATCTTCGTTTTTTGCCCAGCACCACTTTCGCCGATACGACGACATATGCGTGAATAGGCAGCCATGATCGGCTCTGCTGTGTCATAGGCTGTTTGATCGCCACCGCACATGATCGAAAGAACGCCATTTTCTGCACCCGCTTGACCACCAGAAATGGGCGCATCCACAAAACTAAGCCCCTGTTGCGCGCATGCCGCATAAAGTTGCGCGGTTACTTTTGCAGAAACCGTTGTGTGATCCACGAAGATCGCACCAGTGGACATGCCAGAAAATGCGCCATCCTCGCCCAAGCACACTCCGCGCAAATCATCATCGTTGCCAACACAGGCCATAACAAAATCCGCGCCTTTTGCGGCTTGTGCAGGGGTTGTTGCCATTGCCCCACCATACTGATTGACCCAACTCTCTGCTTTTGCAGTGGTTCGATTATAAACGGTAACGGAATGTCCTGCGGTTTTAAGATGTCCCGCCATTGGGTATCCCATGACGCCTAAGCCCAGAAATGCGACATTTGCCATAATAATTCCTCTAAATTCTTGGTTTCATACTTGTGTCGCGGTATGAAACCTGATGCAAGGGGATTAGGGCAAAAAGGTAGAGTACGGATGGCAGGCGTTTTTCGCTTTTTACTGCGCGTGACAATCAGTTTGATTGCATTGGCCATACTTGGGACCGCGTTTGTTTATTACCTCGCGGCGCGATCTCTTCCAGATTATGATGCACAATTGGAACTTCCTGGCGCTTTGAATCGTATCGAAATCGTTCGTGACACAGCAAATGTTCCCCACATATTTGCAAACCAGGATGCTGATGTTTTCTTTGGTTTGGGGTATGCACACGCACAGGATCGTTTGTGGCAAATGTCGATGATGCGGCGCACTGCGCAGGGGCGGTTATCGGAAATTTTCGGTTCAGAGACCCTGCATATTGATACATACATGCGTCATCTGGATTTGTATTCTACCGCGGTTCAAAGCCTGTCTGTGCAATCGCCCGAAACACTGGTTGCGTTACAGGCCTATGCGCGCGGGGTAAATGCACGATTGCACGAAATCAACACCCATGCCCGTGGTCGGGGCGCACCAGAGATGTTTTTGTTTAACGCCCCCTTTGCGACATGGCAGCCTGCCGACAGTTTAGTCATACTGAAATTAATGTCCGTTACACTGTCTTCGCACATGATGCGCGAAATACGGCGCGCCAAAGTATCGCTTGCGCTTCCTGATCCCGATCGGATCAGCGATATTTTACCAGATCACCCCGCAGCAGCAACCATTGCACTGCCTGAGTATGCAGCCTTGTGGCAGGCACCTACATTTGAAATGGCGCAAAGTGATGGCACACCTTATCATACGTTAAACCCATGGAAACCCATCCCGCACGCAGGCGCGTCTAACGCGTTTGCCGTTGCCCCAGAACGCAGTGCCACAGATGGAACAATATTGGCCAACGATCCCCATCTGGAATTAAGCGCACCCACGATCTGGTATTTGGCCCGTATGGAATTATCACATAGCGGCGTTATTGGTGCGACTATTCCTGGCGTTCCCCTGATCCTATCAGGGCGGAATGAAAAATTGGCCTGGGGTATGACCTCGTCCTATTTGGATGATCAAGATATCCTAATGTAAGAAATTAATCCCAGTAATTCGAATGAATATCGCACAGAACGTGGTTGGAAAAAATTTCGCACCCAGAAGTCCATTATAAATGTTGCAGAGGGCAAGCCCAACACCTTAACCCTGCGCTGGAGTGACCATGGCCCACTCCCCCCCCTAGCC
>CAXABH010000423.1:0-1938 GCA_963966925.1 uncultured Rhodobacterales bacterium | reverse complement strand
CGTTTATTCCTGCCACAGGGTGGACGCGATTTGGCGATCGAAGCACACAGAAAAGGTGATCAAAATATGATCACGGCCCTGGCAAATATGGATCTGTCTGAATTGCGTTTCCGTGACAAAATTGCGGCTGCCGTCATGGTGCGGTTGGAATGCGCAGGGGACAAAGAATCCGTGCGTCGGGCCACGACGTTGTTTGCATTGCCACAAAATGCGGCCATTGGTGCAAAATTGATTTGGGGCACATGTGATGCGATTTGGTCCTCATTGGGTGATCCTTCACGGGATTATAATTGGTATAGTAAACGGGCGACATTAAGTGGCGTTTATGGATCAACGGTTCTGTATTGGCTTGGTGATACTTCTGATGATGACATTGCGACCAAAGAATTCCTAAACCGGCGCATTGATAATGTGATGCAGATAGAAAAGGCGAAAGGCCAAATTCGAAAATCACCAAGTTTAATGAAACTGCTCTCTGGTCCACGTGCAATGCTGCGTCGTCTTAATGCGCCAGATGGACAAACGGATCTGCCTGGGTACGTGAATTCAATATCGAAAGAGACCCCATGACAACAATGAACGCCATTGAAATTACCGCCCCAGGCGGACCCGAGGTGCTGCAATCCTGTGTGCGTCCCCGTCCTGTTCCAAATGCGGATCAAGTCATTCTGCAAGTTGCTTATGCAGGTGTTAATCGCCCCGATGCATTGCAGCGTGCTGGTCTTTATAATCCGCCAGCAGGTGCCAGTGATCTGCCGGGGCTTGAGGCCTCTGGAACAGTTGTTGAAGTTGGAAAAAATGTTGCTCATTTAACGGTGGGTGATCGTGTATGTGCCTTGTTGCCTGGGGGGGGATACGCGCAATATGTTGCAACACCTGCCGCGCATTGCTTGCCTATTCCTGCGGGGCTATCGCTGAAACAAGCGGCTTGTTTACCCGAAACGTTTTTTACGGTTTGGTCAAATGTGTTCATGCGTGGCGGGTTGCAGTCGGGTGAACGTATTTTGGTGCATGGTGGATCATCGGGTATCGGAACAACTGCGATCCAACTGGCCAGCGCCTTTGGGGCGCGCGTTTTTGTGACTGCAGGCAGCGATGAAAAATGTCATGCCTGCCTGCAATTGGGTGCGGAACGTGCGATCAATTATCGGGATGAGGATTTCGTCGAGGTTCTGCGCAGCGTTGGTGGTGCGAATGTAATTTTGGACATGGTTGGCGGCCCCTATATCCCGCGTAATCTAAAGGCATTGTCGGATGACGGTCGTTTGGTTCAAATTGCATTCCTTCAGGGTCCTAAAGCTGAGGTGAATTTCGCACAACTGATGACGCGTCGATTGACATTTACAGGATCAACATTGCGTCCCCAGTCGGATCTAGCAAAGGCAAATATTGCGCAGCAATTGCATGATATGGTTTGGCCACTTTTGTCGGGGGGTAAAATTGCGCCAGTCATGGACAGTACATTCGACCTTGACCATGCTGCAGACGCGCACGCGCGCATGGAGAGCAGCGCGCATATTGGTAAAATAGTTCTGGCTGTTCATCCAGACGAATAAGGGTAACGAAAATGGCAAAAACAGTAATTATCCAAGAGTTTGGCGGATCAGATCAGCTCAAGATTGTTGATCGTGACATTGGTGAACCCAAAGCGGGCGAAGTGCGTATCGCCCATCGTGCCGTTGGTTTGAACTTTATTGATGTGTATCAACGTACGGGGCTTTATCCATTAGAACTGCCCACGGCTCTGGGTATGGAAGCGTCTGGCGTGATCGAAGCAGTTGGTGATGGCGTCACACATTTAAAAGTAGGGGATCGTGCGGCATATGCCGCCATGCCACCTGGCGCCTATTGCGAGGCGCGCGTGATGCCGGCTGCACAGGTGTGCCCGTTGCCCGATGCAATTAGCTTCGAAGAAGGCGCGGCGATGATGCTTAAGGG
>CAXABH010000422.1:0-1942 GCA_963966925.1 uncultured Rhodobacterales bacterium | reverse complement strand
CACCCCCCTGATTAAGCTGCGCCATGTAAGTGAGCAAACTGGGTGCACGATTTTGGGTAAGGCGGAATTTTTAAATCCGGGCCAATCGGTAAAAGATCGCGCGGCCCTGTATATTATACGCGATGCAATCGAACGCGGAACGTTGAAACCCGGCGGCACAATTGTCGAGGGGACTGCGGGTAACACAGGGATTGGACTGGCCTTGGTTGGGGCGTCCATGGGGTTTAAAACTGTTATCGTGATCCCCGAAACCCAAAGCCAAGAAAAAAAGGATATGCTGCGTTTGGCTGGTGCTGAACTGGTTCAAGTTCCTGCAGCCCCGTATAAAAACCCAAATAATTATGTGCGTTATTCGGAACGTTTGGCCAATGAATTGGCGAAAACCGAACCCAATGGCGCAATTTGGGCAAACCAATTTGATAATGTGGCCAATCGTCGTGCGCATATCGAAACCACAGGCCCAGAAATTTGGTCACAGACCGATGGCAAAGTCGATGGATTTGTCGCCGCTGTGGGATCGGGCGGTACGCTTGCGGGGTGCGCTGAATATTTACAGCCAAAGGGTGTCAAAATTGGTTTGGCTGACCCGATGGGCGCCGCGCTTTATTCGTTTTACACAACGGGCACGCTGGCTTCTGATGGATCGTCAATCAGCGAGGGGATCGGGCAGGGGCGCATTACTGCCAACCTTGAGGGCTTCACCCCTGATCATTCCTATCAAATTACCGATGAAGAGGCCCTACCAATCGTATTTGACCTGATGGCGAACGAAGGTCTGTGTTTGGGCGGATCTTCGGGTGTCAATATCGCAGGTGCTGTGAACCTTGCACGTGATTTGGGGCCGGGTCATACCATTGTCACCATTTTGTGTGATTATGGAACACGGTATCAATCAAAACTGTACAATCCAGAATTCTTAAAATCCAAGGGTTTGCCAGTCCCTGACTGGCTTGAGCGTGGGCCGCAGGCAATTCCAGGGGTATTTGTGGATTAAATATATGGTACGTTTGTTTCGATTTTGTTTGATACTTTGGATCGCTTTGGCCTCTCTTAGTTTTGCCCAAGGTGTCGGGTTTGAGGCTTACGAAAATTGGAACAAAGATGCCGCGCGTGCTGAGGCGGTGCTTGGCAACGCGGAAGCCTCGGATGCAGCGCTTGAGGCGCTGCGCAGTCAAATCGTGGATTGGCGGCAAACTTTCCTTGATGCGCAATCCCAAGATATGGCGCGTGTCGGGATTTTAGAGGATCAATTGAACGCGCTTGCGCCTGTGCCCGATAGTGGGGCAGATCCCTTGGCGGATCGACGTGCCGCGCTAAGCGAGCAGTTAAATGAAGCACGCGCGCCGCTGTTGCGCGCGAAAGAGGCCTATTCCCGCGCCAGTGGTCTGATCCGTGAAATTGACCAAATCATAAGTGCACGCCGTACGAATGCATTGTTAGAATTAGGTCCAACGCCGCTGGTACCTTCGAAATGGGTCGCGGCAATGACGGAGGTCGTTGGTGTCATTACAGGGCTGGCGGACGAGGTATCAGGTGCCATCAATAACGCCGCATCCAGAGCTTCTTTTCAATCTAATTTGTTGAATATCATCCTGCAAGTCTCTCTAACGATTGCATTTTTCTTTGGTGCCTCGCGGGTGTCAGGGCGTGCGCGGAATTTATCGCAAAGCGTAGTGCGTAACCCACGTTTGGCGCATCTCGTTGCCGCATCTATCAAGGCAGCGATGTTGGTGGCGGCGTTCTATGCGCTTGGGGCGGCGGTGTTGCAAACGAATATGTTTGGCGTCCGCGGTGCGCTGGTTTTGGACGCGATGCCCATTTGGGCGGGTTATGTTATTGCGGCGATCTTTATCTCAGATCGGCTTGCCACAGGATCGGGATCTGCGTTTGAATTGCCCAGCGATCTTGCCGAAGGATCCATTCGCCGCACCTTTGTTTTGGG
>CAXABH010000421.1:0-1944 GCA_963966925.1 uncultured Rhodobacterales bacterium | reverse complement strand
CGACCACCGAGATCTACACTCTTTCCCTACACGACGCTCTTCCGATCTGCCTGCACGGTCACGATCGACGGAAAATCCGTCAAATCATGTACAATGTTCGTGGCGCAAGCCGAAGGCAAAGAAATCACAACGATTGAGGGATTGGGCGGTCCAGACGCGCTGCACCCACTGCAAGAGGCCTTTAAAGAGCATCACGGACTTCAGTGTGGATATTGCACACCTGGCATGATCACACGCGCCTCTAAGCTTCTTGAGGAAATTCCAAATCCGACTGAAGAAGAAATTCGCTTTGGAATGGCCGGAAATATATGCCGCTGCACGGGATATCAAAACATCGTTAAATCAATCAAAGCGGCCGCTGCTGAGATGAACGCAGCCAAGGAGGCAGCACAATGAAGGACGAAGCCGTAACACGCGAAGATCGCGTTGCAAATCTAAAGGGTATGGGATGTTCGCGCAAGCGCGTTGAAGATGCCCGTTTTACCCAAGGTAAAGGCAACTATGTTGATGATATCAAATTGGATGGCATGTTGTTTGGGGATTTCGTACGTTCGCCCTATGCGCACGCTAAAATCACCAACATAGATGCATCCGCCGCGATGGAGGTTCCCGGTGTTCTTGCGGTTCTAACGGCTGCTGATTTGGCGCCCCTTGGGCTGCATTGGATGCCGACACTGGCGGGTGACAAACAAATGGTGCTGGCCGACGGCAAGGTGTTGTTTCAGGGCCAAGAGGTCGCCTTTGTTGTCGCAGAAGATCGCTATGCAGCAGCCGACGGGATTGAGGCGGTAGAAGTCGAATACGAAGAGCTGCCTGTGATCGTCGATCCATTTGAAGCACTGCAATCTGATGTGATTTTGCGCCCAGATACAGTGGCCGAAGATGGATCACCATCAGATGGCGCACATGGACCACGTAAACACCACAACCACATCTTCACATGGGAATGCGGAGACAAGGAACCGACCGATCAGGTGATTTCAAATGCAGAAGTCGTAGCCGAAGAATCCATGTACTATCACCGAACACATCCATGCCCGCTGGAAACATGTGGCTGTGTTGCATCAATGGATAAGGTGAATGGTAAATTGACCCTATGGGGCACATTCCAAGCCCCCCACGCCATTCGAACTGTTGTGTCGTTGATCTCTGGGATCGAAGAACATAATATTCGTGTCATTTCTCCTGATATTGGGGGTGGCTTTGGGAATAAAGTTGGGGCCTATCCAGGCTATGTCTGTTCTGTCGTTGCCTCAATTGTGACGGGTAAACCGGTGAAATGGATCGAAGATCGCATGGACAATCTAATGACTACGGCCTTTGCCCGTGATTATTGGATGAAGGGACGCATTTCGGCGACCAAAGATGGGAAAATTACAGGACTTCATTGTCATGTAACGGCGGATCACGGTGGATTTGATGCCTGTGCGGACCCAACAAAGTTCCCAGCAGGGTTCATGAACATTTGCACGGGATCCTACGACATTCCGACCGCGTTTTTAGAAGTGGATGGTGTTTACACGAACAAAGCCCCGGGTGGCGTAAGTTATCGGTGTTCGTTCCGTGTGACCGAGGCCGTTTATTTCATCGAACGCATGATCGAGGTTTTGGCCATTGAGTTGGATATGGACGCATCTGAGTTGCGCAAGATTAATTTCATCAAAAAAGAACAATTCCCATACAAGGCCGCATTGGGTTGGGAATATGACTCGGGCGATTATCATACCGCTTGGGACAAGGCGATGAAGGCCGTTGGCTATGATGATCTGCGTGCAGAACAAAAACAGCGCATAGAAGATTTCAAAGCCGGCAAAACACGTAAATTGCTGGGTATCGGTGCCGCTACATCGATTGCAGCGCTTGAATCCCGAATAGAAGGATTGAATGACGAATATGAAAAACTTGCACTTGCAAACAAGGTGGAACTAGATAAATTGAAACAGA
>CAXABH010000420.1:0-1982 GCA_963966925.1 uncultured Rhodobacterales bacterium | reverse complement strand
CCCGCCACAAAATGCGTTTACTATTCTGCTGCCATGCGGACAAACGCAGTTGTCCATTTTCTGTCAGCACGATTTCTGAGACGTGTGATTGCTCTGCCATCATGCGTTTTAGGCGTGAAATCGACGCATGCGGATTGCCCAAAAGCGGCTTTAAAACTGTTTGAAGTGTTTGCCCAACTTGTTCGCATTGATCGCACTGAGCAGAGGGATTAGTGCCCAAGACCCGTCCCATATTGTCCGTCATAAAAAATTTTGCGCGATCAAAATAGGTTAATGCCCAAATTTGGCGTAAAGACATACGATCCAGAATGCGTCGTAAGACCGAATGGGCGCAAGCAACACGGGTGAAAAAGAAGGTGAAAATCGCAAGGTAAACCCATACCCCCTGCCAATCACCGTTGATATATATCACAAAGACGGACAAGCCCAAAACAGCAAGCCCCAAAACAATAAGTGCGATGCCAACACGATTTGGCGCATGTAACATAGATGTATCCGAAGAAAAGCTATCCATTCCCAAACCACATTTTTCGTTCCGCTGAACAAAATAGGAAACATTAACTGGTTAAAGAGAACTTAAGGGATGATAGGCAGTTTACAGAAAAGTTACAATTTATAGTTGTGATAAGACGCTCGTAAAAAAACCATCACCCTGTGCATTTGGGATCCATTGATTTTGTGACACGATGCGCCAACCTGGGTTTTCAGTTAAAAACCAGTCAAGTTGTTCCTGATTTTCGCAGGCCAATACGCTACAGGTTGCATAGACCAAACAACCGTCTGGCGCGACCAGTTTTGACGCATCCGTTAAGATTTCACGCTGGGTCAAAACAAGCGCGTCTAGTTGATCTTGGGTTAATGCCCATTTTCCTTCTGGATCACGGCGCCAGCTGCCCGATCCCGAACACGGAGCATCACAAAAAACCACACCGTATTCGTTTTTCAACGCCTCTTTTGTCAGTGTTGAAATTTGGGCATTTGCACGCTCTGCACGGGCTGGCAAATCCGTCATACGACGCGGATTAAGATCGTGCGCATCAACGGCGTTGCCAAACCAAGATGCAAGCGCCAACGATTTACCCCCACCACCGGCACAGTAATCCAGAATAGGGCCGCGTTGCTTTGGGTCCAGTAACGTAACAGAAGCCTGAGAATGCGCATCTTGTAGTTCAATCAAACCCTCGGTGTAGGCATCACTTAGATGCAATGCCGCAGTACGCCCAGTTACGCACAATGCAGTTGGGACATCCGCATGCAGCGATACATCATACCCTGCATCCAACAATGCATCACGTGCTTGAACAGGCGTGCTTTTCAGCAGATTAACCCGCAAAAATACCGGGGCACGTTGTTGCAGGGTGTGTGCGATTTCAATCGCCCGTTCCCCCAAACTGTGACACCACTGCGGCCATAGCCACTCTGGAATATCGCATCTTTGCCAATCTGTATTGGGCGTATCAAATACGCGTTCGTCATCACGCAATGGCACAGGTGCAAAGCGGGCATCCGTAAAAATTTCATCCAAATCAACGGCTTGCTGATTTAGGATACCACGCATTAATGATCGCCCCGTGCGTGTGCCCCCAGCACTGCCCAGCGCACTCTCGCGTTGGCGCAGCGCATCATAGACATGATCCCGGATTGCCGCACGATCTTTTGAACCCGCATATCGATTGGCACGCCCCCAGCGCGTTAATGCTGTTTCCGCACGCGCGCCCTCAAGAATTCCATCTAGAATATCAATTGCGGCTGAAACACGCGCGGCTGGGGTCATTACATTATCCTATAATTGGGGCTTTCGCGCGTGATTTGAACGTCATGTACATGACTTTCTTTCAAACCAGCACCCGTAATTTTAACGAATTGGCAATTCTTGCGCATTTCTTCTACTGTTGCACAACCCGTGTATCCCATCGCGGCGCGCAAACCGCCCACCATTTGGTGAATAACAGCCCCCGCAAAGCCTTTGTAATGTCCCTTAC
>CAXABH010000419.1:0-1995 GCA_963966925.1 uncultured Rhodobacterales bacterium | reverse complement strand
TGCGCGAAAATCCTAAAGGTGTTCATTTTGAACGCTGGCGGCATGTTTATGGCTGTGGCAAGTGGTTCCATGCTGCGCGCTGCACCCAAAGTCTTGAGGTTTTTGGCACTTACGCGGCCCAAACCTTTGAACCCCCACAAGAGATCAAAGACAAAATCAGCGCGAAACGCCCTGGTTGGTCATGGAGGGATTTCTCATGAGCATGCGTTTGAAATCAGGCGGCCGTTTGGTCAACCGCGCAAGCCAAGTCGAATTTAATTTCAACGGCAAACGCCTGTTTGGACACGAAGGCGATACGCTTGCCTCGGCCCTTTTGGCGAATGATCAGATGTTGGTGGGCCGGTCGTTTAAATATCACCGTCCCCGCGGCATCGTTGCATCTGGCGCAGAAGAGCCCAATGCATTGATGAACATGGGAGAGGGTGCAAAATTCGAACCCAACCAGCGGGCCACAACAACCGAATTGTTTGATGGTCTAAGTGTCGGGTCACAAAACCATTGGCCGTCGTTGGAGTATGACATTGGGGCCGTAAATGGATTGTTTGCGCGTTTCCTAAGTGCCGGTTTTTATTATAAGATGTTTATTCATCCCCGCCCATTTTGGAAACACATCTACGAACCGTTCATTCGTCAATCTGCGGGTCTGGGTAAGGCACCGACAGAAAAAGATGCAGACACCTATGAACATCTGTATGCGTTTTACGATGTTGTGGTAATCGGGGGTGGCATCGCGGGCCTACAGGCTGCGCGTACGGCGGCGGCCAGTGGTGCGTCCGTTTTGATTATGGAACAAACCGCACATTGGGGTGGTCGTGCCGTCGTTGATGGCGGCGAGATTGGCGGACAATCTACAGAAGATTTCGTAAACGACAGTTTGGAAAAACTGGCTGCATTGGACAATGTCACCCTGAAAACACGTATGATGGGGGCAGGGGTATATGATCACGGCTATTTGTTAGGGTATGAACGCGTAAGCGATCACGCGCCCAAGGCCACTGGCCCACGTCACCGCCTATGGCGCATCCGTGCAGGTCAGATCATCACTGCTACTGGTGCGATTGAACGCCCACTTAGCTTTGCGGGCAATGATATTCCAGGTGTCATGTTGGCCTCTGCCGTGCGTGATTACGTTGTGAACTGGGGTGTTGGCGCGGGGGATCGCACAGTTGTTGTGACAAACAACGACGATGCCTATCGCACTGCGATTGCGCTGAAGCAGGCCGGATTGGATGTGCCTATTATCGTTGATGCCCGTGCTAATGGTGCAGGCCCCTTGGCGGATGCGGCCCGTGAAATGGGCATCCGCGTTGAAAACGGCAAAGCGATTGCCAAGGTCAAAGGCGGTAAGCGTGTAACAGGGGTTGCAATTTGTGCGCAGGCGGGCTCTGGCAGTGTGCTTGAGGAAATCGCATGTGATGCGGTGGCAATGTCAGGTGGTTGGTCCCCTGTTGTACACTTATATTCCCACTGCGGTGGTAAGTTAAACTGGGACGATCAGGCGGTGATGTTCCGCCCTGATTTAGACCGCCGCCCAACGGATCAAAATGGGTGTGGGTTTGTGACGCCTGCGGGATCTGCAAATGGCGAATTGGCCCTATCCGCAGTTCTGGCAGACGCCACAGCACGCGCCAAAGAGGCGGTCAAAGCATTAGGTCACAAAGCGCCAAGCACACGTGTTCCTGAGGCAAGTGAGCAGGTTGAAAACGCGATTGAGGCTGTGTGGCTGATGCCCCAAGCGGCAGGTGACAAGCTGCGCATGAAGACTTGGCTGGATTTCCAAAACGACGTCAAGGTTGGGGATGTCCAACTGGCCGCGCGCGAAGGATATGAAAGCGTCGAACATTCCAAGCGTTACACAACATTGGGTATGGCAACCGATCAGGGTAAATTATCTAATATCAATGGTTTGGCAACGCTTGCTGATGCATTGAATGCAGATATTCCAAATGTGGGAACAACAACCTTCCGTCCGCCTTACACACCGATTTCGATGGG
>CAXABH010000418.1:0-1998 GCA_963966925.1 uncultured Rhodobacterales bacterium | reverse complement strand
ACGGGCCGAAAAACCTCAATGTGGTCAGCACTTGAGGCTGTGCGCAACGGCGAATCCGAAGGATGCGTATCGTGCGGTAACACGGGTGCGCTGATGGCGATGAGTATGATCCGCCTGCGCAAACTTGAAGGCGTAAATCGTCCTGCAATCGCAGTTTTATGGCCATCAAAAAATCCTGCAGGTTTTAACATCATGTTGGACGTTGGTGCAGATGTGCGCGCGGATGCGCGTGATTTGTGCCAATATGCACTGATGGGCGTGTCCTATGCGCGAAATGGTTTGGATATAAAATACCCGCGTGTCGGCGTACTAAACGTGGGAACAGAAGAACACAAAGGCCGCGCAGAATTGAAAGAGGCACATGCATTAATCGCCGCGCGTGCGCAGGATGCAAATTTCGAATTCGTCGGGTTCGTCGAAGGCGGTGATATTCCAGGCACAAAATGTGATGTCATCGTAACAGATGGTTTTACCGGAAACATCGCGCTGAAAACAGGCGAAGGGACTGCAAATTTGATTGGTACCCTACTGCGCGAGGCATTTGCATATACCCCCCTTTCGCGGCTTGCATCCCTGTTGGCGTTGACTTCAATGCGCCGGTTAAAGAAACGCATTGATCCACGTCGCGTAAACGGCGGGGTCTTTTTGGGTTTAAATGGCACCGTTGTGAAATCACACGGATCTGCGGATGCAACAGGCGTTTCATCTGCCGTAAAATTGGCATTTCAACTGGCTCAATCCGATTTCACTAAGAAAGTTGCCGCACGGGTTGCATCCACCCCAACATTGGCGCAGGATGACAGTCAACCGATCAAAAATGCAGGCGAACTAGAATGACGATACGGGCCGTTGTACGTGGCATTGGACATTACCTACCTGAACGGATCGTCCCCAATTCCGAATTCGAAGAAACGCTGGATACCAGTCATGAATGGATTGTATCGCGCTCGGGTATTGATCAACGTCACTTTGCCGCTGAAAATGAAACCACATCCGATTTGGCCATAAATGCCGCCAATCGCGCACTGGCTGCGGCGGGTATGGATGCAAATGATTTGGATGCGATCATACTGGCCACCTCAACTGCGGATCTGACATTTCCATCGGCGGCCACCATGGTGCAAAATGGCATCGGAATGACCCGTGGCTTTGCCTATGACGTGCAGGCAGTCTGCGCGGGCTTTGTCTTTGCGCTCTCTACCGCGAATGCACAAATCGTATCAGGTCAGGCAAAACGCGTCATGGTGATCGGTGCCGAAACATTTTCGCGCATCATGGATTGGGAAGATCGCGCAACCTGCGTGCTATTTGGCGATGGCGCTGGCGCATTGATCCTTGAGGCCCAAGACGGAAATGGCGATAAATCAGATCGTGGAATACTATCCGTTGATTTGAATTCTGACGGACGGCACCGCGATATTTTGTATGTGGATGGCGGCGTATCAACGCAAACAACCGGCTATTTACGCATGCAGGGCAAAGAGGTGTTTCGTCACGCCGTAGAAAAATTGGCAGCAACCGCCCACACAGCAATGGATCGCGCAAAAATCACCTCGGATGAGGTGGATTGGGTCGTCCCCCATCAGGCCAATATCCGCATCATCCAAGGGACCGCGAAAAAGATGGGTGTGCCAGATGAACGTGTCGTAAAAACAGTTCAGAATCATGGGAATACATCCGCAGCATCGATTCCACTTGCCCTCTCTGTGGCCGTGGCAGAAGGCAAAATTCAACCAGGACATGTAGTCGTAACCGAGGCAATCGGCGGCGGATTGGCCTGGGGCGCCGTAGTTTTGCGCTGGTAAATGACAATTTTCTTTCTAAATTAGCACTTTATTGACGGAAGTGGGTCAAATCATTTGACTTGGAAAAACGCCAATGGCTAACATATACCGAAACCGGAGGGTGCTATGTCCGAAAAAACTTTGACAAGAATGGACCTCAGCGAAGCTGTTTTTCGTGAAGTTGGTCTGTCACGTAACGAATCTGCGGATTTAG
>CAXABH010000417.1:0-2009 GCA_963966925.1 uncultured Rhodobacterales bacterium | reverse complement strand
ATTGATCCCACCTACTGGATCTTGGCCGATGGTTGCGATCAGCAAACCGATCAAAACCGACATCCAGCCTTTCCAAATGGTACGTGCCCCAACAGATGAGGCAACAATAAGACCAAAGAAAACCAGAGCAAAAATTTCAGGTGGGCCGATATTGCGGATTGCCCAATTCGCAAGCGGTTCGGTCGCGGCCATCATAACAAGAGCCGAGGCAATGCCGCCAATGGCCGAACATAGCACCGCCGCACCAACCGCCTTGCCCGATTGTCCCTTTTGCGTCATGGGATAGCCATCAAACGCGGTTGGAGCATTTTCAGCAGACCCGGGAATGTTAAACAAAATGGCAGTTATCGCACCGCCATAGGTTCCTGTGCAGTAGATCACAGCAAACAACATGACGCCCTGTGCAGGTTCCAGACCAGCCGTAAAGGGCAGTAAGATCGCCGCAAGTGTCAGCATACTAACACCCGGTATCGCCCCAAATAACATGCCCCCCACGACACCAAAAACAAATATACCGATTGTAAAGGGATCACCAAATAAGGCTGCGGATCCGGCTAAGAAATTATCGATCATTGCGTATTAAATCCCTTGCAGCTTTGCGTTTAATTTCAACACCCACGCGCTGAAATCATAAAAGGGTGATACATTGCCTTGGGGCAATGGCGCATTCAAAATCATCAGGAATAATCCAATGAACACGGTGTAGATCACCAGCGTCATGATTAAAATTGCCTTCCACCGACGTTCACCAAACAACCAGATGATTGCGGCGATGAAAAACGGCGCACTGAAATATATGCCAACGGGTTTCAGTAGATAAGCAAACGCAAATGGCGTGAATAACACCGCCACCATGCGGCGCACAGTTCCTGAATCGCTAAAGTCGGCCTTATCCTCAGATTGACCCAATGTTGCCTGCGATGCGTTTCCGTAACGACGATGAAACCAAAGATTTCCAAGTGTCGCCAACAACAATAATCCAATCACAACGCGCGGCCATGCCGTGGCCCCAAATATATAGATTTCGATGGGTTGATTGAATTTGAAAGAAAAGACGTAAAAAATGCCGACGATCATCAAAAAGATCGCGGCCTCGATCAGATTACTGAGTGTAAGTCGTCCCACAGTATTTTCCCATGCTCGCAACAGAAAACATGGCACCAACAGGCGCCATGTTATATTCGCTTTATTTTGATTATTTCACGTCTAGGCCCATGGCCTTGTACACTTCGCGATATTGATCGATTGAACGGGCAATCAATTCTCTTGCACCATCCGTATCACGATAGCTATCAATAACAGTCATGAACTTTGAGTCATTGAATGATTGATAGCTGTCTTGGCAATAGCCGCGCTGGAACGCCCACTTTAGCCATTCAACACGATCAGCGGGCGCATCTGCATGCACATAAAACCCACGGAATCGTAGCAGCGGATCAAAATCCATCCCCATTTCGCGGTGTGTTGGTGTATCTGCGAAGGCCCCTGGGCGTTCATCAAAAATTGTTAGGATTGGTTTGAACTGATCTGCATCCAAAAAGTTGCGCACATCGCCTGGTTGTTCAAACAACGCATCCACCTGTCCGCCCAACAACGCGCCATAACGTGGGGCACCCTTGTCGAATGAAATCTGCTGGATCTGCATACCACTTGCATCTGTGATAAAGCCCATCGTGACACGTTCCATTGATCCTTCTTTGGAAACGTTCGCAATGGTTGCTTTTCCGTTTTGCGCCTTGACCCACTCAACAAAAGATGGCCAGTCACTAAACCGTGTTTCGTTTGTGCGAATGTACACTTGGCTGAATGTCACCTGACTGACAACCAAGGGAATCAAATCCTGTGCTGGATTTGGCAGAGACGAATCCAATGCATGCGCCGAGGACGCATCATCGATATGTTCCAAAACGTTATATCCATCCGCTGGTGCGGCCATATATGCCGTCATACCAACGGTACAAGAACCACCTGGTTTATGATCGCGGTTTATTGGAATGCCCGGCAGCTCT
>CAXABH010000416.1:0-2030 GCA_963966925.1 uncultured Rhodobacterales bacterium | reverse complement strand
CAACAGCTAGGGCCCATCGTGCGTTGCGCTTAGGCATCTTTTAAACATTTTCAAAATTATGGTCCCATCAATAATTTTTTAGGTGGGACATGCAACATATCGATGATATCGCCCGTGACATTTTGAAATCAGAAGGCGGTTTTGTGCACGACCCCGATGATCCAGGTGGTCCAACCAATTTCGGCGTAACACTAAAAACCCTGCAACGGTTGGGTCATGATTTCGACCAAGATGGTCGTGTTGATATCGCTGATTTGAAACAACTGCGCCCAGAGCAGGCGGTTCAGATTTTCGTTAAGGATTATTTCTATAAACCTCGTATTGATCAATTGCCCCATATGATACAGGCGCCTGTTTTCGACATGTATGTCAATGCAGGTTCCCATGCGATTAAGGTGTTACAACGCACACTGAACCTATTTGATACAGAAGTTTCGGTGGATGGTGTCATCGGTCCAATCACAATTAGGGCCACACAGTCCATTGCACGGCGCGCGCCCCAGTATTTGGTGGATGCATATGGGATTGAACGTGTGAATTATTACCTATCACTTGCGGATGCCCGTCCAAATTTACGTAAATTTGCGCGCACACGACGTGGCGAAAAGGGGGGCTGGATTAAGCGGGCCGAAAAATACATACGACCCAGATTTCATCTAAGTGCAACTACATTTCAACAAAGGACCGCAACATGGGGTTAATCGAAAAACTGATGGGGTTCGTGTTTGGCGGCGGCATTCAATCAACAGCCGAAGTGTTTCGCGAAAATTCGGAAAAATCAGCCGTGCGTGCGCATGTATTGCAACACGCGGCATTAAACCAATTTGCATCTGAATTTCGCACATCCCGTTCCGGGTTTGATCGGTTTGTTGATGGACTAAATCGACTGCCGCGACCTGCGATGGCGTTTGGTGTGCTGGGATTATTTATCGCCGCGATGCTTGATCCGATTTGGTTTGCCGATCGAATGGCGGGGCTATCACTGGTTCCGGAGCCGTTATGGTGGTTACTGGGCGCGATTGTTTCATTTTATTTTGGCGCGCGTCATCAAAGCAAAAGCTTTGAAATTCGCGCAGATGAAATGCGTTCGTCTGCAAAAGCCATCGCAAAAACCATGCATTATGAGCAACAGAGATCAATTGCAAACCTGCATGAAAATGCTGCAGTGCTGGAGTGGCGAAAACTAACGTAGGGTTGCGACAAAATTCACCGCATTTAGACATTGAAAGCGCGATCATAGCACCCTATAGTCGTATTCATGATTACAGAATTCGGACATTTCGCCCTCATCCTCGCCTTTATCGTTGCGCTGCTTCAATCCAGTCTGCCGCTTATTGGTGCATCCCTTAACCGATATGGTTTGATGGCCTTTGCCATGCCCGCTGCAACAGCACAATTTGTGCTGGTACTCGCGGCCTTTGGGGCATTAACCCATGCCTTTGTTACATCGGATTTTTCGGTGCAATTGGTGATGCTAAATTCGCATTCCCTAAAACCGATGATTTATAAAATAAGTGGGGTTTGGGGTAATCACGAGGGATCCCTACTGCTGTGGATTTTAATCCTGGCTTTGTTTGGGGCCTGTGCGGCGTGGTTTGGTCAAAACCTAACACCCACATTCCGCGCCCGTGTCATTGCCGTGCAGGGGATGATTGGCGCAGCGTTTCTGGCGTTTTGCATCTTTACGTCAAATCCATTCTTGCGCGTTGCACCTGTTCCCTTAGATGGTCAGGATTTGAACCCACTCTTACAGGATCCGGGTTTGGCATTTCATCCACCGTTCCTGTATCTGGGATACGTGGGCCTCTCTATGGCGTTTTCATTTGCCGTTGCGGCATTGATCGAAGGACGTGTTGATGCGGCATGGGGGCGGTGGGTGCGTCCATGGACGCTGGCGGCATGGATATTTTTGACGATTGGCATCGCACTTGGCAGCTGGTGGGCCCCGAACGTCACGACGTATCTGTGCGGAACAACAGACGTGACGGAGGCTCAGTACCTCGCGGTGATGGGCGGCTGCACCCAGAAAT
>CAXABH010000415.1:0-2038 GCA_963966925.1 uncultured Rhodobacterales bacterium | reverse complement strand
AGAGGTCACGGATATCGTGACCCGTGGTGGGGCAAACACCTGTGGGTCGGAAATTGTTTATCGTATCGGTGTTGCGTCAACTGCGGTGCAATTGCGTGAATTGGACCCGGCAACCGAACGTTTGGTTGATATTGCGTCCTATACATTGGGCGAGGCGCGTCCCGACGATTTCACACCTGTGCTTGCGCGTGGGGATGCCCGTCACCGCATCGCAATGGCCGAAGGGGTGACGAATTGGCAGATCATCGAAACGCTGAAAGGTATTGAATTCCTAAGTGGCGAAGTCAGCGATGTCCCAGCCGAGGGAATGATGGCGCCCTATTCGTATGAATTGCAGCGCGGTGAAACGCGTCAGAATGTTGTTAATCGCATGGTGGTGCGCCAGGCCGATATCCTAAACACAGCCTGGGACAACCGCGTGGATGGTTTGCCCTTGGCCAATAAGGCCGAGGCGTTGATTTTGGCCTCTATCATTGAAAAGGAAACATCGGTTCCCGATGAACGTCGTCTGGTTTCAAGTGTGTTTGTGAACCGTCTCAATCGCGGCATGCCACTGCAAACGGACCCGACGGTGATTTATGGTATCACGCGGGGCAAGGGCGTTTTGGGCCGTGGTTTACGCCGCAGTGAACTGGATCGTGAAACGCCATGGAATACCTATAAAATCCGTGGATTACCCCCCACACCTATCGCCAACCCTGGGCGTGCTGCGATTGAAGCCGCGCTAGATCCAGAGGCGACAGATTACATATTCTTTGTGGCGGATGGAACGGGTGGACATGCCTTTGCCAAAACCCTGGCCGAACACAATCGCAACGTCGCCGCATGGCGCAAGATTGAAGCGCAGTCGAATAATTAATGGGTGACTTTTGTGCGCCTTTATTTGAACCCACTCGGTGGCACAGGTAGGTAACGCCTGCCTGCTCCTTGGTTGGTACTTTCAATTTATCACAGGTTTTAAATCTCGCACGATTTGCTGTGCGGCATCGCATTTTGACCACAACGCTTCAGTGCCGTTCCAGGCAAATGCTCCCCTCGTTTTGCGGGTATCAGACATAAGGCAGAGAGTTTACAAGACCACCACCCGCGATAAATTTGTGCCTAATAAAACCTTAATCACTTTATTTTGTGTCACCCCATAGAATTGGGCAAAACCCTAACAAAATATAAATGCAACTCGCGTTGCAAAATATTGTATTACTGTACTTTTTCACGTTTACAATCAATGTTTATTGGGCTGGCGCAAAAATGCGTTTAGACGGGGGATCCGAAGAAAAGGAGACCTTGGAAGATATGATTTTAATCACCCCGGAGGAGACATCTTCGCCCTTAAACGAAGATATTGAAAGACTTCAAACCAACCTGCGCGGTTTTGCGCGGGATATAGAAAACCTGCAAGAACGGGTTCAATCCGGGGACGTCACAGATGCCGAGACGCGTAAGGTTTTTAGCGACCTGCGCTCTTGGCTGAGAATGGCAATGGAGACGGAGAAAGCTCTTGCGCAACAAAATAGGCAACGACTTGAAATCGACGGAGACTATGGACTCGACCTTGACGCAGCACGCGATCAAATCGGGTGCCGCTTGGCTCGCCTCCGCCGATGCCCAGACGCGGTCAAGTTGCCATTATGATTGATCCCAACACAGTTGTGGCATCTGAGGATAATTCGGGTGACATTGAAACCATGCGTTCTTCGGCTGCTGAAATCTCTGGTCGCGTTCAGGTGTTATTCGAAGAAGCTGATGCAGACTTTTCTGCCATAAGTGAAGAGGTTGTTTTGCCCTTTGGGGATCAGCAATCTGTGTCGCGTCAAGAGTTGCCGATGGTGCTTTCGCGCTCGGAGGCGCGGCAAATCATTGAAACATGGCGTCGTCGCCCTCTCCGTTCGCGTCCGCGCCCCACGCGCGTAGCGGATCGTCGTCGGTGGACGTCGATGCGCGCCGACGCGTGGGCGGGAGACTCGCGAAGTGCGCGGGCGGCGGCGGCGGCGGCGCGCGCGATTTCCCGGGCGTCGCGCGTCCCGCAAACGCCGCGCAC
>CAXABH010000414.1:0-2052 GCA_963966925.1 uncultured Rhodobacterales bacterium | reverse complement strand
GCCTTTATCCTTTTGGTCTGTGTACACCCAATTTTTTAAAGATACCGATGTTTCGATGTAGTGTTTTAAACCCCCATGCCTGATGCGGTTTGCGTGTGATTTCCTGGGCGCAGGTATCAAATTGTTCAATGATTGGGCGAGGGTCAAATTCATGGACATCGGCGTTTCCAAATAAGCGCCACGTGCATGAAATCATATTGGCATCTGGAACAGCACCATAGAGATCATGCAGTGTCCCATCCCCAATTTTGATATTGATGTATTCGTCCACATCCATGCAAATCACCCAATCCGCATCGGTGATCGTAGGTTCATTTTCTGCGGCCTGCAACGCGGCGTGCTGGGGTTTTAGATCTGTGGATTTGAACGGGTTGTCGCGATGCTGAACATATCCTTTTTCTTGTAACAAATCCAAAAATGTATCTGTTCCGTCGGTACAGTCATTTGTGTAAACCAAAAACCCTTCAACCCCGATGACACGGTGATAGGCTAACCATTCGAGGATAAATGGACCCTCATTTTTCATGGTCGTCACGATTGCGGTTTTATTGCCTGACACCGTTTTGGAATCTGTTGCGATCTTTGCCAGGTGCTGTTGGGACGCAATAGGGATGCTGTTCCGCGGGCTGATTTGGATCACCAAATGGCACATTAGAAGATACAATAACGATCTGTGCGTTCGGATAATTTGATAGCTGTTTGTTTAATCGCTTGGCAAAGGTACCTGTCTCATCAGGCAGCGCGCGATCAAAAATAACGGCGTTTTCTGCATTCTGTGTTTGGGCGTGGAATTCAAACCAGTTCGCAACGATATCGGCCCCTTCTTTATTTCGCACCGCCAAAAAGGCGTTTTTGCCTGCTATAATATCTAGTTCTGTGTGTGCGGGTTTTAGTTGGTGGTGCGCCCCAAACAATACCAAGGATACAGGCGCATCCTCTCCGTGTTCCAGATGAAGTGTCCATGCCCCATCTACGCTGATACGGTCAACAACACGCCACGGCGGGTTGATGTGGACCTGATCAATATCTGTTGTTTTTGAGAAATATAAAATAACGCGATCAGTGTTTTGGCTATGGTAACTTGCATCCAATAGGGTGACTGGTCCCTCGGTCACGGAAATCAAATTGCGCCGTAAAATCGTTGCCATGTTCGTCCCAGATTCAAAAACTTGGTATCTTAGCGCTTAACCTGACATAACGACAGGACCAAGATATGTTGGAACTATTGCATTTTAACGCCAGAGGGTTCAATGCATAGGCTCATCTTAGTGCGAAAGGATGCTTAAATGGATCAAAATGGTCACGGTGTAGAACGTCGCCTAATGAATTTGGAAACAGCCCTTGCGCATGCCACCAGGGTGAATGACGAACTTTCCGATATTGTCGCCGACCAGTCCAAGCGGATCGAAGCACTTGAACGCCGGGTTGGAATGTTGATGAAACGCGAGGCAGATCGCGAAAGCGAAGGTGTCGAATACGTCGCCGATCAACGCCCACCCCATTGGTGACGCCAAAAGGCCATTGTCAGATGCCGCCTCGTTTACTAAGCTGCGCGCAAACCTAGAAAAAAACGCAGGCAACCATGACGCGACGTGTACTGACATCTATCTTTTTTGCTGCGGCATTGATGACCGGGCCTTTGGCAGCGCAAACTTCGGATATTGTGATCAAACAGTATGCTGATGGCGGCATATACGAGGGTACGTTTCGCAACGGCCTGCAGCATGGAACAGGCACATATACATTGCCCAATGGGTATCAATATTCGGGTGATTGGGTCGATGGTGAAATCCGTGGCAATGGTATTGCGCATTTCCCAAATGGGTCCAGCTACGAAGGCAGCTTTATCAAGGGCAAGCCCGAAGGCATTGGCAAAATCACATTTGCGGATGGCGGCACCTACGAAGGTAGCTGGCTGGATGGAAAAATTTCTGGTCAGGGCGTGGCTGAATATCCCAACGCCGCGCGATACGAAGGTGGGTTTCGCGATGCGATGCACCATGGTCGGGGTGTTATGACCAATCCTGATGGTTACATTTATGACGGCGATTG
>CAXABH010000413.1:0-2055 GCA_963966925.1 uncultured Rhodobacterales bacterium | reverse complement strand
CTGTGGTGTATTATCCATTTATTTGGATTTTTCCCATTGTTGCATTGGTCTGTGTTTTGGTTGTTTGCTTGGCGCCGATTCTAGAGACCTATGACATTCCAAATTTTGATGACTATCCAACGGTGTTCTCTATAACGCTGATCCGTTTGGTTGTGTTTGAATGGTTATTTTACAGGTTTTTCATCCCTATTATCGAACAACGCGGCGCGACACAGGATACTGAAACAGTCACCTTGGGGGATCATACTGTTAAGGTGTTACACATTTTATATGTTCAAGCCATGGAACACCGTGTGTGCATCAATACAAAACAGGGGGAATTGGTTGAACGATCCCGTTTCCGCGATCTTATGCAAATCTTAGAGGGTATTGACGGTGTACAACCGGATCGTTCTTATTGGGTGCAAACACATGCGGTTCTGCATTTACAGGGGGATGCAGATCGTTTGAATATTGTTCTGACCAGTGGTGAAAAAATCGCCGTGGCACGTACGCGCCGCAGCGAAATTGAAGATTGGGCCAAAGAAAAAAACCTGCTTATCCGTGTTCTGGATTAGGGATTAACCCTGTCCCATCAGAACAGGATCGAACGGGTATTTCGTAAGGTTTTCGTATCCATCCTCAGTTATCAAAACTTGATCTTCAAGCTTGATGGAAAAATCTCCACCCTCTGGGCTGACCAATGCCTCAACACACAGGACCATTCCCGCTTCAAGTGGATAGTCATATGCCCCTTCGACAAAATTGCTGGGATAGGCGATGAGGGGCCATTCATCACACAAACCAACACCGTGCATCATGCATCCGTATTTTTGTTTTTGGAAGTGATCATCCAGTTTGTGACCATTAAAGGTCAAGTCGCGCATGTGTACGCCGGGTTTCAACATCTCCATATTGGTCATGATGTGTTCATGGGCATGTTGCATGGCATAAATCATATCGGGGCGGGGGCGTTCATCACCCACCCACCAAGTGCGGCTGATATCCACACAAATGCCGTATGATCCCACCAAATCAGTGTCAAAGGCCACAATTTCATTGTTCTGCACAATGCGTGGGCCGCATTCCTGGAACCACGGGTTCGTTCGTGGACCCGAGGCCAGCAGACGTGTTTCAATCCATTCGCCGCCGCGTTTGATGTTTTCGGCGTGTAAGACGGCCCAAATGGCATCCTCGCTCATGTTGCCCAATGGGACATCACGGCGGGTGATACGTTCCATTTCAGCAACAGCGTTTTCGCAGGCAACCGATGCACAGCGCATTGCCAGAATTTCATCAGGTCCTTTGATTGTGCGGGATTTTTCGGTGACTTCTTCGCCTTCCATGATTTCAAAACCTTGCGCTTCTAGGGCGCGCAGGCCATGCAGCATGATTTTATCAACTGCGAGGCGTTTGTTGCCGCCTGCGTGTTCTGCCATGAGCACGCGCACTTCATTTGAAAACACGTCTGCAGCCACATCAATTTTGTCGCCACGATCAAAATAAAACAAATCCGCACCAGAACGTTGTTCGCGCACCAATGGATTAAATTCAGACAGGAACGGCGAGTTTTTATAATCCCAAATCACCATATACCCATCCGCGCACAACAACACGGCGCGAAACGGGTTGTGTGTATTCCACAACTGCATATTCGTACTATCGGTGGCATATCGAATGTTTAGCGGATCAAACATCAACAATCCGCCATAGCCACGATCAACGATGTGCTGTGTCAAACGTTTCCAACGATATTCTCGCATCTGAACCAGGTTTGGTGGTTGCAGTCCTGCATCCTCCCATTCACGAAAGGCCAATTGGGTCGGTCCAATTTCAACACGATTATTGTCATTTGGCGACCCATCCCCAAGTGTAGAGCCACGGGTTGGATCAATTTTACGGTAGTCGCGGAAGTGGTCATTCATTTCAATAACTCCGATGATATCTCCCAAAACTCTGCAATGCCCTCGGTCTGCTTTACCGTCAAAAACCGACGAAATAATTGTCGCCTTTGAATAATTATTGACAGGTAAATTAGGGCGTGGAAAACCTTACTTTACATTACACGTTTAGATT
>CAXABH010000412.1:0-2057 GCA_963966925.1 uncultured Rhodobacterales bacterium | reverse complement strand
GTCGCGGTTTCTTTGGCCGCTAATCCGCCCGTAATGAACAAACTATCGATTCCCTCGCCGATTGCGCCCTGAATATCGGTTGTGATCCCGTCCCCAATCGCCAAAATGCGATCATCAGGAATGTTTGGTCGAATGGCCGACAACCGTCGGCGCGCCAAATCATAAATCGGGGCATGGGGTTTCCCAAAGTAAAGTGAGGTGCCGCCCATTTCTGTATATGCTTGGGCCACGGCCCCTGCGCACCATTCACGTTTATCACCGCGATCCACGATAATATCAGGATTGGCACACAGCAGCTTTAGTCCTTTTTGTTTGGCATAAAGCAACGGGGCACGCACATCATCAGGTGTTCCGTCCGCAGTTGGCAAACCGGTACAAACGATACCCTCGGCCTGTTCTATAGGAACACGTGAAATTTGTATCGGATCATCAATCAGTTTCAGCGGTTCAAAAAACGGAAGTTCCGCGTCCGTACCGATGAAATAAATTTTCTGGCCAACAGACCCCAAAAACAACGCAGACCGCGCGCTGTCACCCGATGACGCAATGCTGTCCCATGCATCACGCGCCACACCAAAATCCGTCAACTGTTGTTCGACCTGAGCACGGGGTCTGGGTGAATTGGTAACCAAAACGACGATGCCACCGCCCGCGCGATATTCGATCAAGGCCTTATTGGCGGCATCAAAGGCGCGCACACCATTATGTACGCACCCCCATAAATCCACGAATAGGGCATCATATTGCGCCGAAATTTCGGACAGGGCGTTGACGATCTGTGTCATATAAATTTGCCTTATATAGCCAAAACAGGAATGATCTGTTTCTTACGGCTCATTACACCAGGTAAAACCACGCTGTCGCCTGTTACGGTTACACCGAATGATTTTTCAGCAACTGATTTGACCAAATCATTTGGGACCAACAATGTCGCCTCTTCGTTTAGAATATCGACAACAAATAATAGAACCTGATCTGCGCCATCATCGGCTGCAACACCCGCCATGCTTGCCATCAAGCTCTCTTTGCGGTCCAAAACAATCTTTGGCGCTGTGGTTTCTAAAACAGATACGCGAAACTGTTTGCCACCCACTTCGTACTCCTTGGAATCCATACGCAGCAATTCTGCATCGCTGAACGCAGACACATCTGATTTCGCCTCAAACAGGTCGGCGGCGTAGGCGGCCATGTCGATCCCCAGATCCTGAGCCAATTTTTGTGCAACGGCACGATCATGATCGGTTGTTGTTGGACTGCGGAATTCCAATGTGTCTGACAAAATGCAAGACAGGGCCGCACCCTTGATCGCTTCGGGCATTTTGGCGGCATCATCCCCCATCAGATCATACATAATAGTGGCGGTGCAGGCCAAAGGACGGATCGTAATATCAATTGGACCCTTGGTTTCCAAACCGCCCACCAATTTGTGGTGGTCAATGATCGCATGAATATCCGCATCATTGATGCCATCGGGCAATTCAGCTGGGTTATTGGTGTCAACAATCACAACAGGTGCGCCCGCATCCACGCCATCAATGATTTCTGGTCTATCCAGGTTCCAGCGCTTTAGAACAAATGCAGCCTCGGTATTGGGTTCACCCAATAGTTTTGGTGCAGCTGAAATGCCCTTTACCTCATTCAAATACCATGACCAAACAATTGGAGAGCCGGTTGAATCTGTGTCCGGGGATTTATGGCCAAAAATCTGTAGCGTCATTGCAGTCGTCCTTTGCAAAATCATCTTTTGCGCGCCTTATACGCGGCGATCGGACGGTTGTCACCTAGTCAGAGGCGCGCAGGAACACCGGTTTATCAACTGAGGACATATCCGGCTGAAACACGTATCCGCCAACAGTGAAATCCTGTAGCGCATCTACCGATTTGATGCGGTTCTCGACGATATAACGGGCCATCGACCCGCGCGCGCGCTTCGCATAGAAACTAACAATACGTCGGCCTTTTTCATGTTCTTCGTAGAATTGTGGTGTGATTACGCGCAATGACAGTTTTTTCAAATCAACCGCGCCGAAATATTCCTGGGACGCACAATTCACCAA
>CAXABH010000411.1:0-2071 GCA_963966925.1 uncultured Rhodobacterales bacterium | reverse complement strand
TGAGGTTGATCCGCTAATCCATCTGAGCCCCCCCATTCGGGTGGCTGCAAACCTGCCCTATAACGTAGGCACTGAATTATTGGTGCGCTGGCTAACGCCGCCCCAATGGCCGCCCTATTGGCAATCCCTGACCCTTATGTTTCAAAAAGAGGTTGCCGAACGGATCGTGGCACAACCAGGAAGCAAAGCTTACGGACGCTTGGCCATCCTTGCCTCGTGGCGCACAGATGCGCGTATTGCCGTGAACCTGCCGCCAGGCGCGTTCACACCACCGCCCAAGGTCTCAAGTGCCGTGGTACATTTAACAGCACTTGAGCGTCCACGCTTTGATGCCGATGCCAAAGTTTTAGAACGCGTGGTGGCCGCTGCATTTAACCAGCGCCGCAAAATGTTACGCGCGTCCTTAAAGGGCGTTTCAACCGATATAGAAGATCGATTGATCGCCGCAGGGATCAAACCAACTGATCGCGCCGAGCAAATCCCGCTTGAGGGGTTTTGCGCACTGGCACGTGAAATTGCAAAAAAATAGGGCCGCGCGATGCGGCCCTTTTGCTATTCTGCAGCTTCGCTTGGCGATGATGGCTGATCCCCATCCCCTGCAGTATCAGTCTTTTTCACGCGTGGGGCACGTGGCTTGCGGGGTTTTTTAGGTTTCGCAGCCTCTGCTTCGGCTGGTTGCGCGCTGCTTTGTGGTGCAGGCACTTTATCATCAATGATGGGCATTGCATCAACAATGGGCTGCTCGCCACTGGCGAAATCGTCCGATGCACCAAATGCATCATCTGTTGCAACCATTGTATCGCCTGCCTCTTCACGCGATTGACGATCACGATCGCGCTGTGCCTGACGTTCACGGTTTTCACGTTCTTGTTGTTCGCGGCGTGCATCCATTTCGCGTTGTGCATCACTTAGCAAACGTAAATAATGTTCTGCGTGTTGTTGAAAATTCTCTGCTGCAACACGATCATTGGACAATTGTGCATCACGTGCCAATTGGTTGTATTTCTCAATGATCTGCTGTGGTGTGCCACGCACTTTGCCTTCTGGGCCAGAGCTGTCAAACACACGGTTGATAACATTGCCAACGGAACGATTGTTGCGGTTCTGCTTTGAACGCGAACGCGATTTTGAGGATCTCATTTAAGCTTTCCAGCCCTAGTCAATTAGAGTTCATGGCGCGGTTCATGATATGATCGTAGTGAACCAGCGATTTCCGGTAAAAGTTAACGCGGTGCAATCATGCACAACTCGCGGCTAACCCCATAAGTGTACCCTTGTTTTACAGAGCGTTACAAGAGCCAAATGCAATTTTCACTAAAATTTCGTGTATTTTCCAAAATAAAATCACTTAAATCGGATTTTCGGCGCTGATTGCGCGATCTTTACCTTCAAGATCCCGAAGAATCTGTACATTCGCAAATCCCGCATCAACAAACATTTGTGTGACATCTGAACCCTGCAGATATCCAATCTCAACTATGACACGGCCCGTTTTGCATAGATACGTTCGCGCCTGCTTAGCAATAATACGATAAGGTGCTAACCCATCCCCACGCGGCGTCAGTGCAATCATGGGATCAAAATCCATGACATCACGGGCAAGACCATTCAATTCATTCTCTGCAATATAAGGGGGATTTGAAATAATCAGATCAAATTCACCGCTGATACCGTTAAACCAGTCTGCCTGTACAAAGCGGATGCGGTCTTTGACTTGGTGAATTTGCGCATTGTTTTGCGCAACTGCCAGCGCAGGTTCAGAGATATCTGTTGCAACAACCACTGCATTGGGTTGTTCAGCGGCTAGGGTAATACCCAAAATACCACTGCCGGTTCCCAAATCCAAAATGTGCTTTGACGGGTATTGTAGCGCATGTGCAACCAATGTTTCTGTATCACCACGAGGATCCAACACATCTGGTGTGATCTGAAACAGCCGCCCCCAAAACTGTCGCGCCCCTATGATACGTGATACTGGACGATGCTGTAAACGTTCAGAAATTGCACGATCGTATGACCCAATAGTTTCATCAGGAATATCGTCCCATTCATGCAGCTTCACACGAGAGGG
>CAXABH010000410.1:0-2074 GCA_963966925.1 uncultured Rhodobacterales bacterium | reverse complement strand
CATATTCTGTGCTTGCTCCTTTTTGAAATAATCGCTTTAACCCCCTCAACTTGTACGTTTTAGAAGGAGAGTGGCATGGGTTATCACGAACTGTATCAAAGCTGGAAAGACGATCCAGAAGCATTTTGGCTAGACGCAGCACGTGCAATTGATTGGGACGAATTCCCATCATCTGCCCTGAACGCTGAAAACGCGCCGCTGTATGAATGGTTTACCGACGGCGTTGTAAATACGTGTTACAACGCATTGGATCGCCACGTTGAAAATGGTCGCGGGGATCAGGTGGCCGTCATCTACGATAGCCCAATCACTGGGCGGCAAAGCAAAACAACCTACACCGAGATGTTGGATAAGGTCGCGCGCCTTGCGGGTGCGATGCAATCAAAAGGCATCACAAAAGGTGACCGTGTAATCATTTATATGCCCATGATCACAGAAGCCTTAGTTGCAATGCTGGCCTGTGCGCGTATCGGCGCAATTCATTCGGTTGTTTTTGGCGGTTTTGCTGCAAATGAATTAGCCGTGCGGATCGACGATGCAACACCCAAGGCGATCCTAGCCGCGTCCTGCGGTTTAGAACCTGGGCGCACTGTGGCCTATAAACCGTTGATTGACGGAGCTATTGAAATTGCGGAACACAAGCCTGAAACTGTGTTTATGTTTCAACGCGAAGAATGCGTGGCCGACATGATCGAGGGGCGCGATTATGATTGGAACGCAGTGCAAGAAGGCGTTGAGCCCGCGCCATGTGTGCCCGTAAGCGGAGATCACCCCGCCTATATCCTCTACACCTCTGGGACCACAGGCGCACCAAAGGGTGTTGTGCGTCCAACAGGCGGGCATTTGGTCGCCCTAAACTGGACGATGAAAAATATCTACAATGTGGATCCGGGCGATGTATTTTGGGCAGCGTCAGATGTAGGTTGGGTCGTTGGTCATTCTTACATCTGTTATGCGCCATTGGTGCATGGAAATACGACAATCGTGTTTGAGGGCAAACCCGTTGGCACACCAGACGCAGGCACATTTTGGCGCGTGATCAGTGAACACAATGTGCGTTCCTTCTTCACTGCGCCAACAGCATTCCGCGCGATCAAACGAGATGATCCAAAAGGCGAATTTGCCAAAAAATATGACCTAAGCGGATTGCGCGCGCTATACTTGGCGGGCGAACGTGCGGACCCTGACACAATTAATTGGGCACATGATTTGTTGGGCGTTCCTGTTATTGACCATTGGTGGCAGACGGAAACTGGGTACTCTATTGCCGCCAACCCAATGGGAATTGAGGCATTACCAATCAAAGTTGGCTCTCCCTCTGTTGCGATGCCTGGTTATGATGTCCAGGTTTTGGACGAAGGCGGAAATCAAATGCCCGCTGGTGAATTGGGCGCAATTGCCATCAAACTTCCCTTGCCTCCGGGCACACTACCAACCCTGTGGAATGCAGAAGAGCGCTTCAAAAAATCCTATCTGACCACGTTTGAGGGATATTATGAAACAGGGGACGCGGGTATGTTGGATGAGGATGGTTACCTATATATTATGTCGCGCACAGATGACGTGATTAATGTTGCGGGTCACCGCCTATCCACGGGCGCGATGGAAGAAGTTCTGGCCAACCACCCAGATGTCGCCGAATGCGCCGTAATTGGGGTTAGCGATACGCTAAAAGGTCAATTACCTGTTGGGTTCTTGTGTTTGACCACAGGTGTGAACCGTCCACATGACGAAATTATTGCCGAATGCGTAAAAATGATGCGTGATCAAATCGGTCCGGTGGCGGCCTTTAAATTGGCTATTGTGGTGCAACGATTGCCCAAAACACGTTCGGGTAAAATCCTGCGTGCGACGATGGTAAAAATTGCGGATAGCCAAGATTTCAAGTTGCCCGCAACAATTGATGATCCAGCAATTTTGGATGAAATCAAAGAGGCCCTGCAAAGTATCGGATACGCCAAATAAATTTCGGCACATGAAACGCATTAAAAAACCGCCTTCTTTGGCGGTTTTTTTCATTCAAACAAATTGTTCGCGGATCAGACGTTCATCCAACCCATGACCAGGATCAAAC
>CAXABH010000409.1:0-2076 GCA_963966925.1 uncultured Rhodobacterales bacterium | reverse complement strand
GGCATACGAGATGCCAATACGTGACTGGAGTTCAGACGTGTGCTCTTCCGATGAGCAAGTAAATGATGTTAGCAGAGAAGGCTCTTTTTTAGGCGGGCTAAGCGGAGACGCGACGGTGGCCACGATTTCAGGATTTAAGCCTGTTAAATCACTTATCACTGGGGATTTGGTTCTATCCCAAGATAATGGTTACGTTCCAATCAAAACGATCACAAAAATTGCGTCGACGCAGTACCAGAACTGTGTGCAATTGGTTCTGATTGCGCAGGGCAGCTTGGGTGTGGATTTCCCAGTTGAGGATTTGATTGTGGCGTCAGAGCAATCAATCCTAATTCCTAGCGATATAGCGGGATCCGACATGTTTGCGCGCGCTGGTGATTTGGCCAGAAACACAACTGGTGTACGTTTCATATCCAGCACCGCCAATACTTACATTCTGAATTGCGATGGTCACGAAGCGATACTGGTAAATGGACATTGGATGGGAACGGGGTATAGTTCACTGTCCTACACTATGATGACCCTAGATGTGCATCAGGCACGGTTGATCGGACTGGAATTTACAGATGTGCGCCCACTGTGTCGTGCAATTTACGTTTCCACGGCGGATAAAAGCAATCGGCGCATGCTGCGCGTTGTCGGTTAGCGGCGCGCGCGCCAGCTTGCCCATGCTTCTGGTGTGTCTAGATCCAATGTCGGGGCATCATCATTAAACGATACATACTTTATTCGCTTTTCCCGCAAAATATTGCGCAAACCGATGTCGCCGTGCAGGGTGTCAATGTCGGCCCAACCCGATTTTGGGATAATCACAGGATGTCCGGGGGTTTGATTATAATCTTTCGCTTGAACATAGTGGGTTTGGTTCATGGCCCAATGCGCGCACATCTGTTCAAAATGTGTGTGCTTCAGTCCGGGTAAATCCCCCGTTAAAATCATCATTCCTGTCGCTGGTGTTTGCGATATCGCTTTGCAGGCGCGCTTGATTGATGCGCTCATCCCTTCTGCGGCATCGGGCACGTAAACCGGCGTTGCAAATGTGTCATTCAGTAATTCATTTCGCGGATGGTCTGGATTAGGCAATGTCACGTAAACATCGCCAAAACCTTGGGCCAAGATAGCCAGTCGTGTCAGGATCGGTGTTTCGTCCACCAATTCAAACAGTTTATCACGCCCCCGCATCCGAGAGGAGGCGCCAGCAGCCAATATGACAATCGCCAGTGACACCGAATTATCCACGCATCCGCGCACCATCTGCATCAAACAGGGGTGTTGTGATGACCCGCGCCTTGCGCATCTGTCCCAGTATTTCGATTTCCGCCTGTTGACCATCAACTGCGTTCTCACGTGGTACCAAGGCAAGCGCGATGGATTTTTCCGCGTAGTGGGAATAGCCACCTGATGTGCAGAACCCCTTAACATCACCATCGATCCAAACGGGTTCATAGGCGACCACATCGGCATTATCTGCATCAACTTCAAACGCAACAAGTGCACGTTCACTGCCTGCTTCTTTTTCGGCCAATGCCGCCGATTTTCCAATAAAATCAGTATCTTTCTTCCAAGAGATAAAGCGGTCCATTCCCGTTTCACCCGCGGTATAGTCCGGCGAAAATTCACGTAACCAAGAGCCAAAGAATTTATCCAACCGCAGTGACATCATCGCCCGCATGCCAAAGGGCTTTAGATTATATTCCTTACCCGCGGACCACAGCGACTGCCACAATGTGCGTTGATCCATTGTGTGGCAATATATTTCATATCCTAAATCACCCGTATAGCTGACACGTTGCACTACACAATTCACCATACCAACGGCCATTTCACACACGTCCATGAATTTCATATCGTAAACGTCGCTGCGCGTGACGGCTTGCAATACTTTGGCGGCATTGGGACCTGCCAATTGGAAACCGTTTACAGTGTCTGAAATGTTTTCGATGTGCACATCACCCGATTGATTATGCAAGAACCACCGCATGTGATAGGCCTGACTGCCATAACTCGCCGTAAGGCGAAATTCAGTGTCTGATAGGCAGGATACTGTGAAATCACCAATCAACCGCCCCTTATGCG
>CAXABH010000408.1:0-2090 GCA_963966925.1 uncultured Rhodobacterales bacterium | reverse complement strand
ATGCTACGCTCGTTATAAATTTTGGGCGCAACATGGCATATTAGAAATTTTAGTTCAATTCTTTATCGGCGCGCCCCCTTGGAACGCATTGCCGTGTTGATAATCACAGGGTGCATCTTGCATCATCAGGTGCAAACCTGTGCCCGTAAACGGATGGGCGCGGGCCAGTTCTTCGTCAACCTCGATCCCTAAGCCAGGGGCAGTGGGGGCAGGGATATATCCATTGTCCACGCGAATGCTGCCTTTGATCAGGTCATCGTGAAACGGGGTTTCAATGGTTTCGGCGATCAAAAGGTTGGGAATTGAGACAGCCAAGTGCACATTCGCAGCCCATTCAATGGGCCCTGCATATAAATGGGGTGCCATTTGCGCGTTGAATATTTCGGCAATCGCGGCGGTTTTTTTCATTTCCCAAATGCCACCTGCGCGTCCCAGTGCCGGTTGCAGGATTGAGGCCCCACCTGTACGCAGCAGCGTTCCAAATTCGGCCTTGGTTGTCATCCGTTCGCCTGTGGCGATGGGGATATTTACCGCGCGCGCAACATTTGCAAATTCCAATAGGTTATCAGGGGGAATGGGTTCTTCGTACCATAGGGGATTATAGGGTTCGATGGCTTTGCCCAAACGAATGGCACCATCGGTATTAAACTGGCCATGGGTGCCAAACAGAATATCCGCCTTGTCCCCAACGGCGGCACGAATGGCGGCGCAAAATTCGACAGACATGGAAATATCACTTAGGGCCGGGTGGTGGCCCCCGCGCATCGTGTAGGGGCCGGCTGGATCAACCTTGACTGCGGTGTAGCCCCGCGCAACCAAATCTGCGGCACTTTCTGCGTTCCATTCTGCATTCGTCCAAAATTTAGACACATCGTGATGCGCCATTGGATATAGATAGCTATAGGCGCGTACACGTTCATTCATCATACCGCCCAGTAACGCCCAAACAGGGCGATCCCGATCCTTGCCCAGAATGTCCCAGCAGGCAATTTCCAATCCCGAAAATGCACCCATGACCGTCAAGTCAGGGCGTTGTGTGAAGCCCGAGGAAAATGTGCGTCGGAACATGCGCTCCACATTTTCTGGGTTTTCGTTTAGGAAATAGCGCGTAAAAACATCGGTGATGACCGCGCGCATCGCCTCGGGCCCGATAGAGGAGGCATAGCATTCCCCCCATCCCGTAATGCCCGTGTCCGTGGTCAGTTTTACCAATATCCAATACTGTCCACCCCAACCTGGTGCAGGGGGGGCAGTTACGATGATATCCAGATCCGTTAGACGCATGTAACGCCTCCTTTAGATGTCAAACTCGATCACGTTGCGCTTGGCTGATCCTGTTTTTGTGTCTTCAATGGCCTCATTGATTTGATCCAAACGCCAACGGCCCGACACCAATTCATCCAATTTCAGGCGGTCTTGTTGGTACATATCGACCATCCATGGGATATCGCGTTGTATCACAACATCGCCCATTTTTGACCCAACCATGCCCTGGGACACGGCGGCCATCATCACGGGTTCATATGTAGAACTTTCGCCTGATTTTGGCATGCCGACCATGACAACCTTGCCGCCATACCCCAAATAGCGGGGGGCCTGATCGTAAACTGCGCTGACCCCGACAGTGACGAAAACCGCGTCTGCGCCCCGTCCAATGGCCTTTTTCGCGGCGCGCCATGGGGCGTCATCCGTTGCCAAAACACCATCTGTTGCGCCAAATTCTTTGGCGATTTCTAATTTCTCTGCGCTCATATCCACGGCGACGATGCGGCGCGCACCAGCAATGCGTGCGCCCTGAATTGCGTTTAGGCCAACGCCACCTGCACCAATCACCACGACGTCCTGACCGGGGCGCAGTTGGGCGGCATTCACAACCGCACCAACGCCCGTGATCACACCACAGGCCAAAAGTGACGCCGAGGCAAACGGAACGCTTTGCGGTATTTTCACAACTTGGGATTGGGCGACAACCACCTTTTCGGCGAATGCACCACAGGCCATTGCCTGCATTAGGGGTGCGCCTTCTGCTGTTTTGATCGGACCTTCAACACCATCCACAGGGGTTTCGCAAATCGTCGGCGCGCCCCCTG
>CAXABH010000407.1:0-2107 GCA_963966925.1 uncultured Rhodobacterales bacterium | reverse complement strand
CTCTTGCATGGTGCATAAGGGCGACATCAAAATCGTCGCACAAATGCTGCGCAACATCGAAAAAGAGCAAGGGTCCGTTGAATTCAACGCCCCGCTTGTCGTGACCGCCCCTACCTACAACATCATTGATGAGTTGAAGGCAGAAGGCGATTGGGAAGTGTTGCAAAAGTATTCAGGATTTGAATTCGATGATAGCGCGCCCAAAACAACGGCGCGTACAGAATACGAAAACACACTCTACCTTGAACGCCCGGGCTGTAACCTATGTATGGGGAACCAGGAAAAGGCGGCCAAAGGTGACACGGTTCTGGCCACATCAACCCGCCTGTTCAAGGGGCGCGTTGTTGAGGATACACCAGAAAAGGCGGGGGAATCTCTGTTGGCATCAACACCCGTTGTTGTGTTATCCGCGGTTCTTGGACGCACGCCTTCGGTGGAAGAATATAAAGCAGCAGTGCAAGGTATCGATCTAACCAAGTTCGCACCACCAAAAACCACGCCGCTAGATAGCCTTTCTGTTCATTACTAAGTGAAAAATGAACCTCTCTAAAAACTAAGGCCCGCATCATGCGGGCCTTTTTTTGTGCATAAAAATAATCCAAAGTTATGGATAGAAAAGGCTGCTGTTTTGACATCCAGCTCAAGCTGCTGATCGCCTGCAGGCGTATTACGAAGCGTTGATATAAATAAGAAATCTTACCACCACAGTCAGATTTTCATTCCGCTATCAAAATTCACTTAGACTGGGCCTGTTCCAACGCAGGTAAAAAGCGTTGCAGGTAATCTGATCCAACCAGTGGTCCAGCATATCGAAACAGGATCGTTCCATCCCCATCAACAATAAATGTTTCAGGCGGTGCTGTGACGCCCCAATCAATGGATGTGCGCCCTTTGGGATCAAAGGCGATACCCTTAAATGGGTTCCCATCATCGTTGATGTATTTGATCGCTTGGGCGGGATCGTCTTTGATATTCACACCATATAGGGTGATCCCCTGTTGTTGTAGTTCCAGCAAAACAGGATGTTCGGCGCGACAGGGTGGACACCAACTGGCCCAAAAATTAACCAATGTAATGTCGCCGCCACTTAAATCCCCGGCCCCAACACCATCAAAGGATCCCAGTTTTTCCGCTGTGATAGCCGGTGCTGGTTGCCCAATAAAGGTTGAGGGTAAATCATTGGGGTTTTCACGCTGCATACCAATGTAAAACATTCCTGCAAGCCCCGCAAAAATCAATGGGGGCAGTAACATAAGTGGTTTAATTTTGGCCATCACGCGCGCCCTCAATCTGTTCCAAACGTTTGCGCGCGGCGGTGTTGCGCATAACCATCCACATCACAAGGATCGCAAGCAGTACAAAACCCGCCGCATATGATCCCAAAACCGCGAACGCGTATTTTCCTAAATCTGGCAACATGGCTTATCCTCTTTCACGGGTAAGAAGCGCGCTGGCGCGACGGATGCGGATTTCTGTGCGTGTTCCAATCAGGACAAGGGCCACAAACAACAATACAAATCCGGTTATGGACATTAACAAGGGTTGGTAAAACACGTCTGCCACGTTTTTCTCTTTGTCCAACGATAATGACGCCCCCTGATGCAGACCCTGGTTCCAGAACAATACAGCATATCGACTAAGCACCGCAAAAACGGACCCGACAATGCACAAAACCGATGTCAAGTCAGCGGCCGTATCAGGGTTATCAATTGCGGCCCATAACGCCACATATCCAAGATAGAACAAAAATAGGATCAAGAATGAGGTTAGTCGCGGATCCCAAGCCCACCATGTGCCCCACATCGGTTGCCCCCATAGCGCACCAGTGATCAGCGTGATCAATGTCATCACAATGCCAATCGGCGCTGCTGCCTTGGCTGCCAGCGCGCTGACATGATGTCGACGGATCAACCAAATGAGGGAGGCCACCAACATCATAAACCACGTATTAATCGCGATCAGGGCCGCAGGAACATGCAGGTATATGATTTTTACCGTTGATCCCTGTTTGTAATCATCAGGCGTTAGGAAATACCCCCAAAACAGCCCAACAGTGGTGAAAAATGCAGCGCCGGCTGCGAACCATGGAACGATCTTGCCCGAAAAG
>CAXABH010000406.1:0-2112 GCA_963966925.1 uncultured Rhodobacterales bacterium | reverse complement strand
CACACTTAAACGTTTTCTAATTCAAAGAGTGGTAAAAAGTTTTGATTGTTTTTACTCTTTCAGTAAAAATAAAACGTAACAAACACGCTTTCAATCAAAATTTTTTAATTACAAATAATAATATTTGTAATCCACAAAATAAAACAAAACAGGCTGCCCATTCCATTCGGTGTCTAAGTATTTCATTTTGAACTGTTTCCCAATACATGCCCGCGCACCGCACAGGCGCCACGGACAAAGTAATCTTGCGCATCATGGCGCACCATTGCGAATTGCGATTTCAGGGCGGCTTCAATCAGACCAGCCGTATTTTTGTCCCCTAAAATAACAATGTCCTGCCCCAACCAATAGGATCGAAATGCCGCCAAATCCGCCCCTATAACATGGCCTAAGTAGGTTTGTGCATCTGTCGCCGCGCTGAGTTTGCTGAACACGGCTTCGGGCTTGGATAAACTGCTGTTCACGGCGTCATTAAATTGATCCCCGATCTGAACAGGGGCACAGAAACCACGGTCTTTCATCACATCATAGGCAATTTTCAGTGCAAGGCTGCTTCGGAATGAGATTAACTCACCCGCGCTAACGTGCGCCCATGTTGTGACGGGACCCGCGAAAATAACAATTCCATCCCATTTGGCATGATCCGCGACAAAGGCCCCCAATTCAGCCGTATGTGCAAACCATAGATCAGGCGCCGACTTATCAACAAACCGTGCCATACGCGCGTACCGTCCGCCAATGTCAATGGGTGAAGCCAGCGATGCAGGACATGTCACAACCGGCCCTGCGAATTCGCCATCCATCAATACAAATGAAACATCTAATGTGGCGAACACATCCTCTGGCGCGCTCGAACCAAATTCAGACAGGGACACCCCCCCATGCGCGACACAACGATCACCCGCATCGAAAATTGAATAATTTACGCGCCCGGCATTGCAAGTCACATAGGCCCATGTATCCTGTGTCATAATGTTGATCCTTTCCTGCCCTAAAATTACCCTGCTAGGATCATAAGACGCAATCCGATAACTGGTATTATAAGGATGATTTTATGCAGTATGATAAATTGCTGTGGCGCATGGCCATGTGGATCAGACGCCCACCTAGCAAAAAACAACTGATGATGTGGGGTGTCATCCTTGGGTTTAGTGTGCTGTTGGCAGGGCTTGAAAAATATGACATGTGGCCAGAAAGCTGGAACCTAGAGCGTCATCCAAATAAGGTGCAGATAACGCCCATTAAACAACCCTAAGTCAGGTCTTTTAGTCAGTCCCCTAAGCCAGTCCTAGTTTTTTCTGGCGCGCGGCGCGCAGTTGGGCAAAATCATCGCCCGCATGATAGGATGATCGCGTCAGCGGTGTCGCCGAAACCATCAAAAATCCTTTGCCAAACGCCGCGGATTCATAGGATTTGAATTCCTCTGGCGTGACAAACCGATCGACATGGTGATGCTTTGGCGTGGGCTGCAGGTACTGACCAATCGTTAGAAAATCAATATCAGCCGAACGCATATCATCCATGACTTGTAGAACAGATTGACGATCTTCGCCCAAGCCCACCATAATCCCAGATTTTGTAAACATTGACGGATCCATCTCTTTCACGCGCTGCAACAGGCGCAAGGAATGGAAATATCGCGCGCCCGGGCGCACCTCTTGGTAAAGGCCCGGAACTGTTTCTAGATTGTGATTGAATACATCGGGACGCGCAGCGACGACCGTTTCCAAAACGCTGTCGTCACATTTCAAAAAATCTGGCGTCAGGATTTCAATTGTTGTGTTTGGACTGCGATGGCGCACGGCCCGAATGGTTTGCGCAAAGTGTTCTGCACCACCATCGGTCAAATCATCACGATCAACCGAAGTGATGCAAGTTTGCGGACGATACTATCGGTATAGCGATAATCGCCAGTCATCAAGAGAGAAATAACGGTGTGAATGGAGCTGTAGTTAATGGATGGTACACCCGCCCTGGTGATGACATTATGCCAAATGGATCGAGAGATCCAAAAGTGGCAGATGACGAAAATCAAATAGATAGGCCAACGACAGCTGGATCAAATTATTCTCTACCACAATCGATGGCGTACAACATCGCAGAATACAGAAG
>CAXABH010000405.1:0-2127 GCA_963966925.1 uncultured Rhodobacterales bacterium | reverse complement strand
TTTGATGCAAAAAGTGATAAGGGGCAAAGTTTTGATCAACTCATGCGCGGTCATAACGGTGCCAGTGTTGCTATGCAGAACATTGTTTTGTCATTTGTTGATCGGTCCTATCGTTTTAACATTGCTGCTGCGTTCAGCAAACTGGACCCCGAAAATAGACTGCGGGCAAGTTGGATTTTAACCGCGCACGAATGCCATGATACGTTTGGAATGCTTAGTGTCATAGATTTGTGTCGGGAATATCCACGCTTGATTGAATTATACGAAGAGGGCGATGAAATGCGCGCGTTGATCCTCAAAAATCTTGGCTAGTCTGTTTTGGTACTCTAAGCACTCCTGCTGGTGGCAACGCCCCGTGTGGGGTATTCACCGTTTCGCAATCATAGTTGAACCAGAATTCCTCGGTCTGTGTGACGCGCTTGCGTAATCCAGGGGGCAACTGAATTGTTTCGATCTGGGCATCCTGCAGCAGGGGTTTATAAAATTGGATGAGCGTTTCATCCTCAAGATAGGCACCCAAATAGATACATTTTCCATTTTTCACTGCGATTGCAGCGCCTTGTTGATCTGTCAAAATAGGTTCGGCAGACCCCTCTAATACTTCCCGATATCGCAGGGCATGCCCGCCGTTTGACAATGCGATTGGCATGTCATCACGGGGTGTATCAATGCGTGCGACGGTTACATCCAAATTCGTCAAATTGGGCGGAAGTGGATTTGAAATTTGAAGTGTTTCTGTGCGTGAATGTGTTGCAGGGCCATAGATAACCAAAGCATCAGAATTATCTAAGCGTGACAACAAATCAGAACCTAAATGCATCACACCAGGCGCGACAATGCATCGATACTGTGAAAAATCGCGATGCGATGCAGGCAAAATATCAATGTTGATACCTAATCTGCGCAATGCGCGATAATGATCGAAAACCAGTTCAAAATAATCGCCATCTTTTACGTGGTTTAATGCCGCCCATGAAAAATCCGCGTCATAATCAAAGATAAGAGCGACGTGCGCAGTTTCGCAGTCTGTGTCCGGGGATTGTAATAATTCCTGGGCGACTTGTGCTGCCTCAAAATATGCGGTGGCTTTTTCGCTGTCGGGTCGCAAAATGCCCGCATGCATTTGTTCTTGTGCAAATGGGGCCTGCCGCCATCGGAAATAGGCAACGGTTTCGGCCCCATGCGCAAATGCCTCCCATGTCCAAAGGCGCACCATCCCTGGCAGTGGATCGGGGTTTACTGGTGCCCAATTTACAGGACCAGGTTGTTGTTCCATAATCCACCAACGCCCTTTTCCAACGCTTCGATACAGATCGTGGTGGAAGGCTTGGAAATCGGGGTCGCCTTGGCGCATGTAGCGGCGTTGGTTATCCTCAGTTGCACCCGCACGATCCGCTAAAAATCCAATTGGATAACTGTCCCAAGTTGCAATATCTAAATCTTCGCCAACCTTGAAATGATCAAAATCAGTGATGCGGCCCATGTAATTGTGGGAAATGGGTGCAGCGGAATATTCACGGATAATTTCACATTGCAGGCGGTTAAATACCACCACCTGATCCGAGGTGTATCGGCGAAATTCTAACCAGTGGGCTGGGTTGGCCTCGGTCACGGTTAGGTTTGTCAGATCAATTTCATCGTAACCCGCATACTCCATCGACCAAAATACGTTGCCCCACGCAGTATTCAACTTTGCAATGTCGTTTCCGTATTTATCTGCCAACCATTTTTGAAATCCAACACGGGCTGCATCTGAATAGGATAATGTTGTATCGTGGCACCCATATTCATTATCCGTTTGCCAAGCCCCCAATGCAGGGTGGGCGCCATATCGTTCAGCCAAACGTGTGACGATGTCATGACATTGTTCACGATATCCAAGATGTGAAAAACAATAATGCCGCCGTGATCCGAATTTACGTAAATTTCCATCCAAATCACGTGCAAACATGTCGGGGTATTTGTCACAGACCCATTTCGGCGGTGTTGCTGTCGGCGTACCCAAAACAACCTTTAATCCATGTCGATGAAATACCTCGAATGCACGATCTAGCCACGCGAAATTAAAGCGCCCCTCACTGGGTTCTAACCGTGACCACGCAAATTCACCTATCCGCACCCATGTCA
>CAXABH010000404.1:0-2133 GCA_963966925.1 uncultured Rhodobacterales bacterium | reverse complement strand
CATCATATCGGGGGCGTAATCAAGGACAGAAAACATTGCCTCTTGTCCCTCGCCCACGGCCAGACCACCGATGGCATAGCCATCAAATTCAATCGCGCGCAACGCCTCGGCGCTTTCGCCACGCAGATCTTGTTCCAAACCACCTTGTTGAATGCCAAATAAGGCATGTCCGGGCCGATCACCAAAAGCATCCCGAGAGCGCGCAGCCCACCGCATAGACAGGCGCATGCTTTCCTCAATACGTGCGCGATCCGCTGGCAATGCGGGGCATTCGTCAAAACACATAACGATGTCACTGCCCAATAGGCGCTGAATGTCCATGGATCGTTCTGGTGTCAATTCGTGACGTGATCCATCCACGTGGGATTTAAATGTCACGCCCTCTTCGGTCAGTTTACGAAGTGAGGATAGCGACATCACCTGAAACCCACCACTGTCCGTCAAAATGGGACGATCCCAGTTCATGAATGTATGGAGGCCACCCAACCGATCAATCCGTTCTGCCGTTGGACGCAGCATCAGGTGATAGGTATTGCCCAATAAAATATCCGCGCCCGTTGCACGCACGCTTTCGGGCATCATCGCCTTCACTGTCGCAGCGGTGCCCACGGGCATAAATGCAGGTGTACGGATTTCACCGCGCGCAGTGGTAATTACCCCCTGGCGCGCTTTTCCGTCGGTTGATTGAAGGTCAAAGGAAAATCTCTGTGTCATGCGGGACGATTTGGCAGGTTTGCGTGCAAATGCCAAGAGGGTTTATGAACTCCACAACATCAACCCGTCCTACTAAGGAGGCGACGCGCCCACACTTGGGGCAGGTCCGCGTCTGCCAATCTGGCGATTGGCACGGATCGGTCCATGTGTTGACATAAAAAAACCCGCCACAGATGGGCGGGTTTTTCAGATTATTGGTTTTGCAAACCTTAGTCTTCCATCGCGTCCACAGCTGCTTGAAGCGCGTCTTTGTCAACTGATTTCTCAGTAACTTTTGCACCTTCAATGATGTGATCCACAACTTTGTCTTCGAACAATGGTGCGCGAAGTTGTTGCTGCATCTGCTGGTTTTGCTGGATGAACTCAAAGAACTGACGTTCCTGACCTGGATACTGGCGCGCTTGGGCCATGATCGCTTGGGTCATTTCCGCATCTGTGATTTCGATTTCCGCTTTTTGACCGATTTCCGCAATCAATAAGCCCAAACGAACACGGCGTTCTGCCAATGTTGTATGTTCTTCTGTTGCTTCGATCTCATCGTGGTTGTGATCTGTCACCTCTGGGTGCTCATCATGCCACAACTGATGTGCGATTTGCTTGGCTTCTGCGTCGACCATGGATGGGGGCAGATCAAACTTAACCAAACCATCCAGCTGATCCAACAACGCACGCTTCATGACTGCGCGTGCAGCGCCTGCGTATTCCGCCTCAAGACGTTCAGACACCTGCGCCTTCAGCGCGTCCAAATCGTCCGCACCAAAGCGTGTCGCCAATTCGTCATTGATTTCTGCGGCGACTGGCTCTTTCACTTCTTTGACTGTGCATTCAAACACGGCCGCTTTGCCAGCAAGGTTTTCAGAACCGTAGTCATCAGGGAAGTTCACTTCGACGTTTTTCTCTTCGCCTGCTTTTGTGCCAACCAACTGATCCTCAAATCCGGGGATAAAGCTGTTTGAGCCTAGCACAAGTGGGTAATCTTCAGCTGCGCCACCTTCGAACGCTTCGCCGTCAACTTTGCCCAAGAAGTCGATCACAACCTGATCGCCATCTTTTGCTTTTGATCCCTTGCGGCGATCTTTAAAGTTTTGCGCCGTTGAAGCAAGGTTTTCCAATGCTTCAGTGACAGATGCGTCATCCGCAGCAACAACCATTTTTTCCAGTGTGATACCGCTTGCATCTAATTCTGGGATTTCTGGAAGCGCCTCGTAGGAAAATTCAATATGAACATCGTCGCCCTGTTTCCAGTCTTCGTTGGTCATTTTGATCGCAGGCTGCATCGCTGGACGTGTGCCTGTTTCTTCGAAATGGGTGTTCACGGCGCCGTCGATGGATTCTTGCATCACTTCGCCCATGACTTGCTGGCCGAATTGCTTTTTCAGCATCGCCATAGGAACTTTGCCTTTGCGAAAGCCCTTCATC
>CAXABH010000403.1:0-2135 GCA_963966925.1 uncultured Rhodobacterales bacterium | reverse complement strand
GGGGCAGAGGGATTGCGCTGTGCCGGTTTTGATTCAACAGATTGCACAGATAGGTCGCGGCTTGTAATCGCCTGAACCGCCATTTCCGCCTGCGTGCTGTTTGCTAGATCATACTTATCCAACTTTTTCCCAGCAAGGGATGTCAGACGCGCTTCAAAACTTTGGCCGCGCGGCGTGCTAAGCTGCGCCTTCACACTCCAGTATTCTTGTGGATTAAACGCCTCAATCTCCATTTCACGTTCCACGATCAAACGCAGACAAACGGACTGTACGCGGCCTGCGGAACGCGCGCCTGGTAATTTGCGCCACAAAACAGGTGACAGGTTAAAGCCCACCAAATAATCCAATGCACGCCGTGCTAAATATGCATGCACCAATGGGGCGTCCACGTCGCGTGGGTTTTTCATCGCCTCTGTCACTGCAGATTTTGTAATCGCGTTAAAGACAACACGGGTAACTTCGGTGTCTTTTTTGATCGCGCGGCGTTTACGCAAAGTTTCCTCAAGATGCCAACTGATCGCTTCTCCTTCACGATCAGGGTCCGTCGCAAGGATCAGCGCGTTGTCATCTTTTAGGGCATCTGCAATCGCTTTGACGTGTTTTTTACTGTCGTTCCCGACCTCCCACGTCATTGCGAAATTGTCGTCAGGGTTCACCGAACCATCTTTGGGGGGTAAATCACGGACGTGACCGTATGAGGCCAGAACGGTATATTCCGATCCCAAATATTTGTTAATTGTCTTTGCCTTAGCGGGGGATTCAACAACAACAACGGGCATAAAATATCCTTTCGACTCGCACATGGTGCCATGGCGGCGGAACATGGTCGTCTTCAAAGGACTTTGTCAATGCACGTTAGTGACCTTTATGATCTTTGTGCTCAATCCCGCTTAGGCTGACCATTCCGCCTGACTGTCTCTCTATTTGGCCCTCAATCTCTAGATCGACAAGGGCAGGCGCAATTTGCGCGGCAGATGCTTTCAGGTCACGGATCAATTGATCCTCTGCTAATGGGGAAGGAGAGAGCCGTGCCAGAATACGATTATGCAGCTTGGCTGTTTCGCGCAAACCACGGTTTGGAAGCGGTTTTGGCGTGTCATATATAATTTCGGTTTGCTGTGGCAATTTGGGCAGGGCTTCGATTACGTCCTCGGCATTACGCACCAGCGTTGCGCCATCGCGGATCAAAATATTGCAGCCAGATGCGCGGGCATCAAATGGATGCCCGGGAACAGCATATACATCACGGCCCTGATCCAGTGCGGTTTTGGCGGTAATTAAACTGCCTGATTTCGCCGCAGCTTCGATCACAACAATCGCCTGTCACAATCCCGATATAAGGCGATTGCGCATGGGAAAATGACGTGCTTGGGGTTGGGTGCCCATGGGTTGTTCAGAAATAAGTAGGCCGTTTTCACGAATTTGCCGCGTCAATTGCGCATTTCCAGCGGGGTATACAACATCAACCCCACCGCCCAACACAGCAATTGTACCTGTGCCGATTGCAGCGGCATGTGCGGCTGTATCCACCCCGCGGGCAAGGCCCGAACAAATAACATACCCCTCTTCGCCTAAGGCAGATGCCAAAAAACGCGACATACGTGTTCCCAATGATGATGCGTTTCGCGCCCCAACAAGGCCAAGTGTTGGTCGGTGTAATAGTTTGATGTCCCCCACTGCCCAGAAAAATGGGGGCGCATCGTTTAGATCGTTAAATGCGGTGGGATATTCAGCAGTTCCGCGAAAAATAATTTGCGCGCCTACTTTTTCACCGCGACGCAATTCTGAAATAGCGTGTTCTTCGCGACAGGGCACATAATCGTCAACGCCTGCAGCACGCGCAACCTCGGGCAAATGGGCCAGTGCGTTTTGCGCTGTGCCATGCTCCTCTAGCAATCTGTAAAATGTACTAATACCCACCCTGCGAGAGCGCAAGAGACGAAGCCACGCTAATCTGTCCTCTTCCTTGAGTGGTGGGATTAGGGGGTGAGCGGAAGAATTAGTTTGAACAGCCATCGTCGCTCCGTCATCTTGCGGAATCAGCAATAGCGCAGATTTGGTTAACGTAGGATTAACGCGCGCCGCCAGACCCGCCAACAGTTAGCCCACCAATCAAAACAGAGGGCTGTCCAACC
>CAXABH010000402.1:0-2145 GCA_963966925.1 uncultured Rhodobacterales bacterium | reverse complement strand
GTTTTGGACAAAACCGCTATGCTGCGCGCAGCGGCTTTGACGATCCCAACATCACTTGGTGTTTTTGCAGGCAAACGCCTGTTCACACCGAAATTTGAACCCTACTACCGCCCAATATGTTTGTTATTACTGGCCGGTTTATCCATGATCGGATTGATCAGATTGGCAACATAAGCCAGAGGAGATGCACGTGAAAGACCAACCCTACGTTGATACATCACCCAAAGTATCAGACGAAATCAGGAAGACCACATGTTACATGTGCGCCTGTCGTTGCGGAATAAACGTCCACCTAAAGGACGGTAAAGTCGCCTATATCGAAGGCAACCGGGACCACCCCGTTAACAAGGGCGTTTTATGCGCCAAGGGATCTGCCGGTATCATGCAGGTAACAGCACCTTCACGCCTGCGCGCACCGCTGAAACGGGTTGGCGAACGTGGCTCAGGTCAATTCGAAGAAATCTCTTGGGAAGAGGCGCTTGGCATTGCCACTGATTGGCTGGGCCCTTTGCGCGAAAAATCACCAGAAAAACTTGCTTTTTTCACGGGTCGTGACCAATCGCAGTCGTTCACCGGATATTGGGCGCAAATGTTTGGAACACCAAACTTTGCTGCGCACGGTGGGTTTTGCAGTGTAAACATGGCCACTGCGGGCATTTACACCATGGGCGGCGCGTTTTGGGAATTTGGTCAACCTGACTGGGATCACACAAAACTATTCATGCTGTTTGGCGTGGCCGAAGATCACGACAGTAACCCAATCAAAATGGGCATTGGCAAAATCAAAGAACGCGGCGCGCGCGTTATCGGTGTGAACCCAATTCGTACTGGATACAATGCGGTTGCGGATGAATGGGTTGGAATTACGCCCGGCACGGATGGACGTTTCATTCTGTCGCTTATTTATTGTCTGATCGAAGCAGGCAAAATAGATTTGACCTATCTTGCACGCTTTACCAATGCGCCGGTCCTTTTGGATCCTGAAACAGGGCTTTTCCTGCGGGACGACAATGGCAAACCCCTGATCGTGGATCGCAAATCTGGCGATGTTGTTGCCTTTGATCATCAGGGCGCCGAACCTGATCTGCGTGGTTCACATAATGGTGCAACCAGTGTGTTCACAAAGATGATCGAACATTTCCTATCCCCCGAAAATGCACCAGAGGCGGTTGCAGACCTGTGTGGAATTACTGCCAAACGCATTCGCGCATTGGCTGCGGAATTGGCGCATGTTGCCTTTGATCAGGAAATTAGACTACCGCAGAAATGGACAGATTTCCGCGGCAACACCTATGACGAAATGATTGGGCGTCCTGTGTCGGTCCATGCGATGCGCGGTATTTCAGCCCATGGAAATGGGTTCCAAACATGCCGAGCGCTACACACACTGCAAATCATTTTAGGCGCAGTTGAAACACCGGGAAGTTTCCGTTTCAAACCACCCTATCCAAAACCAAGCGAGATCCATCCAAAACCACATGCAAAAGCAACACCAAACGCACCACTAAACGGACCGCACCTGGGGTTCGTACATGGTCCAGAGGATTTGCTTTTGGACGATGAAGGCAATCCACAACGGATTGACAAAGCCTTTACATGGGAAAACCCAATGTCGGCCCATGGCCTGATGCATATGGTGATTTCAAATGCTCATGCGGGCGATCCCTATAAGATTGATACATTGTTCATGTATATGGCGAACATGAGCTGGAACAGTTCAATGAACACCAATTCCGTTATGGATATGCTGACGGATAAGGATGAAAATGGCGATTACGTCATTCCACGCATTATCTATTCAGATGCGTATAGTTCGGAAATGGTGGCCTATGCCGATTTGATTCTGCCCGATACAACATATCTTGAACGTCACGATTGTATCAGCCTACTTGATCGCCCAATTTGCGAAGCAGATGCCGCTGCGGATGCAATCCGTTGGCCAGTGATTGAACCTGACCGTGATGTGCGCGGGTTCCAATCTGTGTTGGTTGATTTGGGTGCGCGTCTGGGGTTACCTGGTTTTGTGAACGAGGATGGCAGTGCGAAATACGCCGATTATGCCGATTACATGATCAACCATGAACGCAAACCGGGCATTGGACCACTGGCTGGATGGCGCAGTGAAGATGACACAGGGCGCGGCCC
>CAXABH010000401.1:0-2152 GCA_963966925.1 uncultured Rhodobacterales bacterium | reverse complement strand
CCATATCCATCAAGTTTTGACCGCGACGATTTGCTAAAATGTGCCCGCGGCGAATTGTTCGGACCCGGCAATGCACAATTGCCTGAACCCCCGATGTTGATGATGGATCGTATCACAGAAATTTCCGAGGATGCTGGTGAACATGGCAAAGGCCACGTGATCGCAGAATTTGATATCAAACCTGATCTATGGTTTTTCGACTGCCACTTCCCGGGTAACCCAATTATGCCTGGGTGTTTAGGGTTGGATGGATTGTGGCAGTTGACGGGCTTTAACCTTGGCTGGCGCGGATGGCTGGGGCGTGGTTATGCGCTTGGGGTTGGTGAAGTCAAACTGACGGGCATGGTGCGTCCAGATCGCAAAATGCTAACGTATCGCGTGAATTTCACCAAGGCTGTTCAAACACGCCGGCTGACAATGGGTGTTGCTGACGGGATCGTCGAAGCGGATGGCGAAGTGATCTATCAGGTAAAAGATATGAAAGTCGCTCTTTCAGAGAGCTAATGAGTTTAAAACAGGGAGAGCGACATGCGCCGAGTGGTTGTCACAGGTTTAGGAATTGTTTCATCTATTGGCAATAACGCCGCCGAAGTTCTAGAGAGCCTGAAGGCGGGCAGCTCTGGTATTACTGCGAACGAAGACATGAAGGAATATGGGTTCCGCAGTCAAATCGCAGGCGATATCAAAGGGTTAAACCTGGCTGATATGATCGATAAACGCACGCTTCGGTTCATGGGGCCAGGGGCTGCTTATGCGTTTTTGGCGATGGAACAGGCGATTGCAGACGCAGGTTTGGACCAATCGTTGATTTCAAATGAACGCACAGGATTGGTGGCTGGATCAGGTGGTCCGTCAACCAGTTCCATGTTCGCAGCGCATCAGGTTGTTCAAAAGGCCGGTTCGCCTAAACGCATCGGTCCGTTGGCCGTTCCAAAATGTATGTCATCAACCATATCGGCGAACCTATCCACTGCGTTTAAAATCAAAGGCATCAATTATTCCATCACATCGGCCTGTTCCACATCACTGCATTGTATTGGGAATGCAGCCGAACAGATTATGATGGGCAAACAGGACGTTATGTTTGCCGGTGGGGGCGAAGAATTGGATTGGTCCTTATCCTGCCTGTTTGACGCAATGGGCGCGATGTCGTCAAAATACAACGATACACCAGAGCGCGCATCCCGCGCATTTGACGCAGACCGTGATGGTTTCGTGATTGGCGGTGGCGGTGGCATCTTGGTCCTAGAAGATTTGGAACACGCCTTGGCGCGCGGTGCTAAAATCTATGCCGAAGTCACAGGTTATGGCGCAACATCTGACGGGCACGACATGGTCGCCCCATCAGGTGAGGGGGGCGAACGCGCGATGCGCCTAGCCCTGCAGTCACTGAATGCTGATCGCAAAGTGTCCTACATCAATGCCCATGGTACGTCGACACCCGTTGGTGATGTGGGCGAGATTGAGGCCGTGCGCCGCGTCTTTGGTCAGGGATCAACACCTCCTGTCAGTTCAACAAAATCCATGACAGGCCACAGCCAAGGGGCCACAGGAGCGCAAGAGGCAATTTATTGTCTGTTGATGTTGGACAATGATTTCATTGCGCCATCAATCAATGTGGATACATTAGATCCCGCATTGGACCCTGCGGAAATTGCCACACGTCTGGTTGAAAATGCGGGATTGGATACAGTTATGACCAACAGTTTTGGGTTTGGCGGGACCAATGGTTCCATGCTGATGTCCAAATATCGCGGCTAACACGCCTGACTGTTTCCAGGGCCTCATGAAATACAGGGGCGCTGGTATGGGCAATCAATCAGCCTACTGGGTTTTATGTGCGTGCTGGGTGTGCTTGACGCCCAGCCGTAAAACCGTCATTTAAGGGCAAAGAACGACGAGCAGGGCAAAATATTATGCAATCATTGGCTGGAAAACGCGGTTTGGTCATGGGTGTGGCCAATGAACGGTCTATCGCTTGGGGCATCGCTAAAGCACTGGCAGAGGCGGGCGCAGAATTGGCATTCACCTATCAAGGTGACGCTTTTGGTCAACGATTGGCCCCCTTGGCCGCGTCGGTTGGATCCGACTTTATGGTTGATGTGGATGTGACCAATGACGCCAGCCTTTATGCTGCTTTTGATCAACTTGC
>CAXABH010000400.1:0-2173 GCA_963966925.1 uncultured Rhodobacterales bacterium | reverse complement strand
AAACCGCGCATCTGATTGATCCCTCACGAACGGCCCAAGAACTTTCGATGATCTTTCCAGATTTGAAATCTGAAAAGCTGTTAAAGGATTTTACAGGGGATCGTAAATTCCTTTGGGTCAAGAAAAAAATCAGCCCAGAGCAAATGCAAGCAGTTTATGATATTGGCGATCCCGGGTTGCGATTTGGGCCACGTGAAATGCGCCTTTATCCCAACGGTAAACTTGCCGCCCATGTACTGGGTGGGTCAAGCTTCGGGAAAGAAGGCGTTCAGGCGGCTGAATTGGTGGGTGTTGCTGGTGTTGAAAAAACCTTTGATGAACGCCTGCGTGATCCAAATATGTCCGGTCAGCCCCTGCAGTTATCGTTGGATTTATCGGTGCAGGCTGCTGTTGAACAGGTTCTCTATGGTGGTATGAAATTGTTAAATGCGCGCGGCGCGGCGGCGATTTTAATGGATGTTCACACGGGCGAGGTTGTCTCGATTGCATCGCTTCCTGATTTTGATCCAAATCACCGCCCGCGCCCGCCCGTTCAGGGGCAGGCGGCTGATAGTCCGCTGTTTAATCGCGCGGTACAAGGTGTGTATGAACTGGGCTCAACGTTTAAAATCTTTGCAGTGGCCCAGGCGATGGATATGGGGCTTTTGAACCCAACAACAGTTATGGACACCCAAGGTCCAATTCGCTGGGGCAAATTCAAAATCCGCGATTATCACGACTATGGTGCCACATTACCCGTGTGGGAGGTGATCACAAAATCATCCAACATTGGAACGGCGCGTATCGCACAAATGATTGGTGCGGAAGAACAACAAAAGTTTTTGACCAATTTGGGCATGACCGACCCGATCAATTTTGAAATGATCGAGGCGAGCGGGGGCAAACCATTATTGCCCAAGAAATGGTCAGAACTGTCAGCCATGACCATTTCGTATGGCCATGGTTTATCAGCCACACCAATGCATTTGGCGGTTGGTTACGCTGCGATCGCCAATGGTGGTTTGCGCATTCAACCCAGCCTGATGAAAGGCGGCGCAGGGGCCCCGCCTGTGCGTGTCATGTCTGCGGCATCAGCTGCAAATTCGGTGAAAATGCTGCGTGGTGTTGTAACAGATGGAACCGCATCCATGGGTGAGGTGAGTGGGTATGCTGTTGCGGGTAAAACGGGCACAGCTGATAAACCAAGTGCACAGGGACGCTATGAAAAGGACAAAGTGATCGCAACCTTTGCGTCGATCTTTCCCGCATATGATCCCCAATATGTTTTGATTGTCACCTTGGACGAACCCGAGGATACAGCAGGCAGCGAAGCACGGCGCACAGCTGGCTGGACTGCTGTTCCTGTTGCGGCCGAAATCATCCGTCGAATTGCACCGCTTATGGGGCTTCGTCCAGAGATTGAAGCCGATGATATAGGTGATATAACGCAGGTGTCTTGGGACTAGGCGGAATAGGGAATTAGACAGCATATGGCCAAACACACGGTATCACTTCAAAGCCTTGGATTGGCCCTTAATACACAAGGTCAGATTGAAATCACGGGCCTTGCGCTGGACAATCGTCAAATTAACCCCGGGGATTTATTTGCCGCACTTCCGGGCAGTGCCGTGCATGGGGCCCGATTTGCACAGTCTGCGATTGAAGCAGGCGCGGTTGCGATCCTAACGGATGAGGCGGGATTGGCGGAAATTTCGGGTATTGACCCCTCTAAAATTGTAATCGCCCGTGATGTGCGCGCATCCTTTGCGCGCGCGGCTGCGTTGTTTTACGGTGGTCAACCCAAAACCATGGTTGCGGTGACGGGAACAAATGGCAAAACCTCAATCTCCAGCTTTTGTCGACAAATTTGGACCGAACTGGAAAAACAGGCGGTGAACATTGGTACAACAGGTGTCGAAGGCGCCTTTACCACGCCCTTGCGGCACACAACACCAGATACACTAACCCTGCATCGTATATTGGCCGAGGCCAAATCCGCAGGCATCACACATGCCGCGATGGAGGCCTCATCCCATGGATTGGATCAACGGCGTTTGGATGGGGTGCGTATAAAGGCGGCTGGATTTGCAAATTTTACCCAAGACCACTTGGATTATCACAAAACATTTGATGCTTATTTTCACCAAGGCCGTGTTCGTCATCGAGCTGACCACAGTGCTCATCTACATGGTCT
>CAXABH010000399.1:0-2182 GCA_963966925.1 uncultured Rhodobacterales bacterium | reverse complement strand
TATCCCCTTTAGGGTATAATTCAGTTATCAAAAATTTGTTTTTCGCTCAGATTTAGTAAGATTTTGCATGTTGCGTAAACAAAAAGTCATGATTGCAAAATTCGTCCCTAAACTTTCTCATCTAATTTTGGTAATGTAGTGTTATGAGTAAAGATTAGGGTTGAGTACGAGTGATGCAGGTAGAGCAATCAATTGTTTACAGTCTGGCTGCTGATGCAAAACAGCAGTGTGTCGCGGATGAGGTACGTTATTTAGAGCGTTTGGTGAAGGCGCGTAAATCGTTCATGGAACAACGCGGTCAAATGCGATGTGAACAAGACCGCTGCGAACAATCCATCTCGCATGTCAGCAAAGCAATTGATCTACTTGATACGATTTTAGCCGATGAAGCGCAGTTCAGCGAACACGATAGGGGAGCATAGCGCGCTCATTTTCGTCAATAATAAGTTGCCGCTCTAAGGGTGGTACAGATCTTTGGTGGCAGGAACGTCGCTCGCAAAGTCGACACGAAATACCAATCGGTTCAAATGCGTCTGGCCGACCCAGATCCAGTCCATCTGCGTATACCAGCTGTGCAGCATGTTTAACTTCACATCCAAGTGCAATGGCGAATCTGCGAAGAGGCGCATTGAAAGAGCCGCCCCCTTTGGTCACATCACGTGCGATTGATAAATATTGAATCCCATCTGGCGTTTCGGCAAGCTGACGCAAAAACTGTCCCGGTGTTTCGAACGCGCGATGTACATTCCAAAGAGGGCAAGCGCCGCCAAAACGTGCAAATTGAAGGCGTGTCGCCGAATGCCGTTTTGTGATTGTGCCTGCCTGATCTACCCTTACGAAAAAGAATGGAATACCGTTGTTTCCAGGTCTTTGAAGTGTGGATAGGCGATGTGCGACTTGTTCGATTGAAACGCCAAAATGGCTGGACAGTCGCTCTAGGTCATGGCGTTCTTCCTGGGCAGTTTCCAAAAACTCTCGATAAGGCATCAGGACGGCACCAGCAAAGTAATTCGCCAATCCGATTTTGGCGATTGCGCGGGCCTCTGGGCTTTGAAACCGCGCCAGGTCGAGTGTCGCGTCCAACAGCTTTTCTTGGCTGATAAGGGCCAATTGCAACAGGATTTGAAAACGTGCAGTTTCAGCAGAAATACGGTTACTAATGGTCAGTATTTTTGTGTTTGGATCATAAACGCGTGCCGCGTTCCCATCACCTTGTTGAACCGTGATCCCATGCTCAGAAAGTGTTGTAATCGCTTTTTTATGTACCCATTCTGGACTTTGGCGGCCTTTGGCAAACCCTTCTGCGGCACGGTCCACTGCATCTATGTAATTGTCGCAGTAATGAAAGAAATCACGCACCTCTTCCCATGGGCTGGGTTGCAGGCGCGCATCATCTCTCCCCAATGCCTCATCAAGTGAGGCAAGGCGTTCTTGGGTCTGGCGATAGGCGCGGTGCAAATCCAAAAATGCACGTGCTATAGATGGTGCATTTGCTGCGGTTAGGCGCATATCGGCCAGTTGCGGGGGGATATCGCCAAAAATTGGATCGCTAAATGCCTCTCGCATATCAGAAAATAGGCGTTCGTTTTCACTGGATGACAGTTCTGTTACGTCAAATCCGAACTCTTGTGCCAATGCCAGAATGACAGTGCCTGACAAGGGGCGATTGTTGTTTTCCATCTGGTTTAGATAGGGAAGGGATACGCCAAGTTTGGATGCAAAATCTTTTTGCGTCAAACCCAACCGTTGCCGCATGTCGCGCAGCTTTGCTCCAGAATATAATTTGCGATTTGCCATGCTATACCTTTGCACAATTTGCAAAGCAGTATTAGCAAAGTTTGCAAATTCATTCTAGGTGCAGTGTTCGATTGCGCCTAATCACGAGTAAGATGAATAAAATTCCAATGAAAATAGACACCCACATGAGCGCAATCAGAGCAAGGTCGCCTGTTCCTATTTGCAATACTGGGCCTGCCAACGCAGATAGGGCTGCCCCGCCGCCAATCATCATTGCGCTACCTAATCCTGACGCGGTACCTGCCAATTCTGGTTTGATTGCCAGCATTCCTGCGGTTGCATTTGGAATGCTCATCCCATTTCCTAGGCCAACAAATGTCATAAAACCAAAAAAGCTAAACGCGCTGCCGTATCCCAGTCCGCTTATGATGAATGATAGGGTCAT
>CAXABH010000398.1:0-2198 GCA_963966925.1 uncultured Rhodobacterales bacterium | reverse complement strand
TATTTGCGCGATCGTGGTATTCGCCATGATGTCATATATGCATGTGTCGCAATGGACGGTAACGATGATATCCCATTGTTGGTGAAGCGTGCAGATGCGCTATCAGCCTTTCTTGCATCAGAAGATGGTGAAAACCTGGTCCAAGGATTCCGTCGCGCAAATAATATTTTGACCCAGGCAGAAGCCAAAGACGGTGTTGAATATTCATTCGGTGCGGATGTGAAATTTGCCGAAACAGATCAAGAACGCGCCCTGTTTCATGCGCTTGAAACACAGGGGGCAAAAATTGACGCGGCCATGCAGGCAGAGGATTTTGCCGATGCAATGGGGGCCATGGCTGCATTGCGCGCGCCTGTCGATGCGTTTTTTGAGGCGGTACAGGTCAATTCAGACAATGAAATTGTGCGACGAAACCGGTTAAACCTACTTTCACAAGTACGTAACACTTGCGCACGCGTTGCTGATCTGGGACGGATTGAGACGGCCTAGGGGGCGATATCCTGCGTTACATCGCAGCTTTTCCTTGATTGATGGACACACTTCGTTATGCTGCGGCGACACAATTAACGCCGCAGTGCAGCACGATATGCCATCAATTGACTTAATTACACCCACCGCACCAATTGCGACGCCGACCCACGGTGGTCGTGCAAAATGTCTTCAACGCCTTGTGCGACTGGATTTACCGGTTCCGCCGACTGTCGCGTTATCCTTTGATGTGGTCAAATCTGTGGCTGCGGGGCATATGCCCGACATAGATGCAATTTTAAATCAGTTCTCAAGCGAAGATATTTTGTGCGTGCGCCCATCATCTGAAAGTGCAGATTGGGGTGGCCCAAGTGCAATTTTGAATATCGGTATGAATGATGCACGCTTTGTCGAACTGTCCGATAAACTGGGACAGGAGGCTGCGGTTGATCTTTATTTGCGGTTTGTCCAATCCTATTCGATCAATGTCGCGCGTCTGGACCCAGATGCATTTGAACATATCGAGGGCCAAGATCAGGCTGCATTGGCGGCTGCATTACACGCCTATCATGAGGAAACTGGCGAAGAATTTCCGCAACGGATCTCAGACCAACTAACAGAGGTTTTGCGTTCAATGTCACGCGCTTGGGAGGGGACGACAGCCCGTCTGCTGCGCGAGGCCAAAGGTGCGCCAGCAGATGCAGGTTTGGGATTAGTCGTTCAAAAAATGGCCTTTGGCATCGGGTTGGGCGAAAGTGGATCTGGTGTTTTGCAACTGGTTGATGGCAACACTGGCGTTGAACGTATCATGGGCCGCTATGCCCGACAAAGCCAAGGGCGTGATGCGTTGGAACAGCACAGTAATGCACTGTTCCTTGCACATGATCCGCGCGGGCCTTCATTAGAAGATAGCGAACCTGAAATTTTCGCTAAACTTGTCGAGCAAGCTGAATTGATGCGTCATCGCCTGCGCGAAGAAATGCAGATTGAGTTTACGATCCAAAACGGAGAACTGTTCATACTGGATGGTGTTCGCGTAAGTCGACGTGCAAATGCAGCGATGCGGATTGCGGTTAAACTGGCCGAAGATGGTATCATTCCCCAGCAAGAGGCATTGATGCGCATCGATCCCCGCGCGTTAGGCGAATTGTTGCACCGCCAAATTGATGCAGATGCAAAACGCGATATTTTGGCGACTGCTGTTGCGGCCAGTCCGGGGGCTGCTAGTGGTAAAATTGTGTTTGATGCGTTTGCGGCGCAGGCACATGCGGCACGCGGGGAACCCTGTATTTTGGTCCGTCGTGAAACCAGTCCTGAAGACATTCGTGGCATGCACGCCGCAGCAGGTGTGTTGACAGAACGTGGCGGAATGACGAGCCACGCCGCAGTGATCGGGCGCGGGATCGGTTTACCCTGTGTGGTTGGGGCGTCAGATATCAGATTCCAGCAATCTAAAAAACGGCTAACAACTCCGGATGGGCGAACCTTTGTCGAGGGTGATATAATCACAATTGATGGTACAAATGGTCAGGTGTTAGCAGGTCAGCCCAAAATGGTTGAAGCGGCGCTGGATGATAGTTTCCAAACCTTTATGAAATGGGCTGCAGAAAATTGTGATATTCATGTACGCGCGAATGCGGATACCCCGCGCGATGCACAGACTGCACGCAATTTTGATGCGCATGGAATTGGGTTATGCCGCACGGAACATATGTTTTTTGAAGTGGATC
>CAXABH010000397.1:0-2205 GCA_963966925.1 uncultured Rhodobacterales bacterium | reverse complement strand
TCTGCGCGCATCGCGCGCCTCACGCTCAGTGCGGGATTGTTCTGCCAACAAATCGTTTAAACTTTCGTGCGCCTTTTGCGTCGCGCCCATGCGTACTGTCGAACGCTCTAACAACTGCTTCAGCTCTTCCAGTCGGTTCAACTGTTGCAACCGCAGCGCGGCGGAGGATGGAGCATCTTCGGCCCATGCGCGATACCCATCCCAACGCCAAACATCACCTTCAGTGCTGACCAAACGCTGACCGGGTTTCAGCAAGGGTTGCAAACGGTTCCCATCATCCGCATCAACCAACCCGATTTGCCCCATACGCCGCCCCAGTACATCCGGGACAGACACGTGTTGCGTCAGTGCTGTGACGCCATCTGGAAGTTGTTGATCCTGACTATACGCTGGCAAAATCGCCCACCCCGTTGGGCCATCGACATCAACTTCTGGCGCGCGCAGATCATCAGCCAATGCAGCACCCAGTGCCTTCTCAAATCCTTTTTCGACCTGCAAACGGTCAATAATTTGCCCACCTTCGGCGGTGTCGCGTTCAACCAATTTAGCCAACGCAGTAACTTCGGCGCGAATTGCGTTGGTTTCGCCTTCTGCTTCTGAGCGTTCTGCGCGGGCATCCGCTTCGCGCGACTGTGTCTCACTGCGCGTTTGTTCAATCGTCGCAAGTGCGTGTTCCGCTTGCGCCGCAGCCTGCACAGCAGTTTCAGACCGCGTTTTTGCCTGCTCCAAAAGCTGGGCGATATGTGTCAGTTTTTCTTCCGCATCTTCTGCAGACTCACGCGCACTTGCTGCAGAAGCTTCAGATTTTTCCACGGTTTTTTTCATATCATCAAACAATCGCTGCGCACTTTGATGACGGGCAGCTAGGCGCGCAACATCTTCTGTTTTCTCTGACAGCTCAGCTTCTCGGACTTGCAGCACTCCCGCTGCGTCTTGCGCTGCTGCCTGTGCTGAGGCAAGCTTTTCGCCTTGCCCTTCCGTGGCCTTTGACAGCTCGCGCGCTTCCCACTCCAAACGCTCGATTGTTTCGCCAGCGTCCTTGTTCAGGCCTGTTTCACGCTCCATGTCTTGGATCAGCTGTTCAATTCTATTTTCCAGTGTCTGGATGCGCTGCTTCGCCTGCGCCTCTTGGTCGTTCAAACTGTCACGCTGCACATTCAAACGCTGTAAAATCGCTGATGCAACGGCTTCTTCCTCGCGCAGTGGGGGCATCGCATCTTCTGCGCTTTCCCGAGCCTTTGTTGTCATGCGCACTTCGGCCTCGGATTGTGAGGCTGCAAGGATGCGTTCTTTTAGTTGTTGTTCGGCAGCCAAGCGTGCATGATCAGCCTCTTGCCAACGCTGAAATAACAAAAGCCCCTCTGCATGGCGCAAGCTTTCACCAATTTCACGGTACCGCGCGGCCTGTTTTGCCTGTCGCATCAACTGCGCCAATTGGTTGCTCAGCTGTTCGATTACGTCGTCAACGCGTAACAGGTTCGCCTCGGCTGATTTCAGTTTCAACTCCGCTTCGTGGCGACGTTGATACAGTCCGGAAATGCCTGCGGCCTCTTCTAGAATACGACGACGGTTTTTCGGTTTTGCATTGATCAGTTCGGAAATTTGCCCCTGACGAACCAGCGCAGGGGAATGTGCCCCTGTCGATGCGTCAGCAAACAACATCTGCACATCGCGGGCACGCACATCTTTGCCCAGAACTTTGTACGCACTGCCCACTTCACGTGTGATCCGACGCACAATATCCAAAACATCGCTATCGTTAAATCCGCTGGGCGCTAGGCGTTCGGAATTATCAAGGGTAAGAGCGACTTCTGCAAAATTGCGCGCAGGACGGGTTGCAGCACCTGCAAAAATCACATCCTCCATCCCGCCACCACGCATCGCCGTGGGGCGATTTTCGCCCATGACCCACCGAAGTGCTTCCAACAAATTTGATTTACCGCATCCATTTGGACCGACCACGCCAGTTAAACCATCCTGAATAAGAAGTTCAGTTGGATCCACAAAACTTTTGAAGCCTGTCAGTTTCAGCCGGGTGAAGCGCAAATTGATGTCCCATCATTGATTCTCTTCTCTAATGGTCCTACGCGCAGGAATTTGAGTCAACATCGACACCCACGATCTTGCCATTTGTGGGAAAGTTATCCACAATATATAGTGACTTTTACGTTCAAACCCATGTTTTCAAAAGACCCCTAAATGACA
>CAXABH010000396.1:0-2217 GCA_963966925.1 uncultured Rhodobacterales bacterium | reverse complement strand
GTCGAGATTGGACGCATTTTGCCGATGACACTTGGTCGTTTCATCACCGCTAGCATCATCGCAGGCAAATCGGGATTTGCATTTTGCATAACAGGTCCATCAAAACAATCGAACAGTACGGATGTGTCAGAATAATATGACAGAAATTCAGTTGCAGATTTTTTGCCAAATGCAGTTTTAATATTTTCTAACGATGTTTCGAAATTTGCATCCAGGTCAACGCAGGTTCCATCACCCCACCAATGACGTGCAAGCACGTGTTGCTGTGTTACGGAAATATGGTCGTGTAAGTTTTCTCCAATATCTGAAAAAAGTCGTTCGAAAACAGGAAGTAAGGTAAGGACCGTTGGGCCCAAATCAATAGGATTATTTGCGCCAGGCAGTGTTCGAATTTTACCCCCTGGTGTCGGCGCGGATTCAATAACGCGTACAGTGTGACCAAGCGCTGCAAGTCTGAGCGCAGACGCGAGGCCACCTATTCCTGCGCCAATGACAACAATTTTCTGACTATGTTTTGATAAGTTTTGCACATGCGTCATGACAGGATTGTTGACTCGTTCCCATAAATATGTCCAGTATAATTTACACATGTGTTAATAATATTGGTCACTTAGGAGGTGCTTGCATGCTGAATGAGAGAATTGAAGCTGCAATTCAAAGGCATATTTGCAGCGCTGCTGTTCATGGGCCTGCACCATCAGGGTTACACAAAGCGATTGATTATTCTGTTTTCCCAGGCGGCGCACGTATCCGACCCGTTATCTTGATGTCGGTCGCTCTGGCGTGTGGCGATGATCAACCTGCGACGACAGACGCAGCTGCGGCGGCGCTTGAATTTATACACTGTGCTAGTTTGGTTCACGATGATCTGCCCTGTTTTGACAATGCGCCAACGCGTCGAGGTAAGCCAACAGTGCATCGACAATTTTCAGAAACGACCGCAGTTCTGGCTGGCGACAGTTTGATTGTCGGCGCCTTTACGACCCTTACATCCCAGGCGGATGTTGACGCGCGTCGTGCCTGTAGTTTGGTCGCGCACCTTGCGAATTATACTGGTTTTCCAAATGGGATTTGCGCGGGTCAGGCGTGGGAAGACGAGGCCGCCATTGATCTGAAATCATACCACCTTTCAAAGACGGGTGCATTGTTTATCGCGGCAACCCAAATGGGTGCTATCGCAGCGGGGCATGACCCGGATCCATGGCAGGAACTGGGCGCGCGTATTGGTCAAGCATTCCAAATTGCAGATGACCTGATGGACGTCGTTTGCGCGGATCAGGATATGGGTAAGCCGTCTGGTCAAGATGCAAAAAATAATCGACCAAACGCAGTTTCAGAGCATGGTGTTGACGGTGCCAAACAACTGTTGAACGACATTTTGGGGGGCGCAATTGCGTCGATCCCATCCTGTCCAGGTGAGGCTGAGTTGGCGAAAATGGTACAATTGCAATCCAGTCGGCTGATGTCAGTCAATCGGCAGCCAACGCATCTTTGATCCATGACTAAGCAAGATATTTATTCTCCGCGACCCCTAAGTATTCGTGATTGGTGGTACAGTAAGAAAAGTCAATTTTACGCGAGTGAATGGGTACAGGATGTCTCTGCACGGGTTCCATTTCTATCGTGGATTTCGCGCAAAGAAGGTGAAGCGATTTTTCAATTGATGAGTGGTTTTGTAGATACGCAAATCCTGCTTACATTTGTCAGAACCGGTGCGTTAGAAAAATTGCGCGATGCGCCAAAATCTATATCACAGTTAGCGTCATTGATTGGTATTGATGCAGAAGCTGCGCGTGTTTTGTGCGGTGGTGGACAGGCGCTTGGATTGGTGACAATGCGTGGCGATCAGGTTTTGATTGCGCGGCGCGGCATTCTGATACTGACTTTGCCTGGAATTTCTGAATTGATCGATCATCATTCTGTTTTGTATTCGGATTTGCAGGATCCTGTTGCGTTTTTCAGCGGGCAGTCCGAGCGGCAGTTGGCACATTTTTGGCCTTATGTTTTTGGAGCCAAAGATGGCTTGGATGCCGTGGATGTTTCGCGATATTCTGATCTGATGACCAAATCGCAGCGCATGGTTGCACGCGACACGCTGGATGCGATTACATTACCTAAGGCGGGGTCTTGGTTAGATGTAGGCGGAGGAAGTGGTGCATTTTTGAACGATGTGCGTCATCGTCAAAAGTCAATCAATACCAGTGTTTTTGATTTGCC